>JAEZVR010000057.1 GCA_023420715.1 Bacillota bacterium
ATACGGCAGGAGACGTGTTTAAAATTAAGCCGGAATCTGACGATGTGCGGCGTTTGGTCGAACAGACGGGTGCCTCGTATGAAAGCTTGTCACAACGTGTGCAAACGGCTTATTGGTTGGCAAGAGAGGCGGGATGTACGCAGGGTGTTTTAGAGGAATAAAATCTCGGCTGTCATGGCTTTTTTTGGTTTTGGCAATGCAAGACGGCACTGATGCCAGCTAATCTGCCTGTGGCATATGCGGCTTGTAAATTGTACCCGCCACTTTTGCCGTCAAGATCTAGAATATCCCCTGCGACAAAAAAGCCCGGTAATGTTTTGAGCATCATGGTTTTGGGATCGATGGCCTTGAGCGACAGCCCACCGCGTACGGTCATCCCTTTTTGATATTGGGTGTGCGGGATGGGTGTTAGTGTCCATTCAGTTGCGAGATTGGCTATCAGGCGAGCTTTTTTGATGCCTAGGGATTCGCCAATTAATTGTGGCGAGCTTTGAGCGCGAATGATCAATGTTTGCCAAACAGATTCGGGCAAAAGGTTTTTCCATTGGCGGAAGACTTGTTTTTGAGGATTTTTTTTGGCCAAAGAAAAGAGTTGTTGAGCCAAGGATTCGTTCCCCCATTCAGGTAAGAGATTAAGTTTGATCTGGATGTTTTCTTCGGTGCACCATCGAGATTGGTTCAGCGCAATGGGGCCAGATAAGCCTTGGTGTGTAAACAATAATTCTCCTTGATCCACTTCTAGGACTTTTTTCTGTCTGCGGTGGTAAACACTGAGTCGGACGTTTTGCAGGGTGACCCCGCTTAAGTTTTTTGGTTCAGTTTCTACTGTTGCAATGCCTATGAGGGCAGGAGATAAGTCGGTGAGGGGGAGGTTCAGTGCGCGCAAAATGGCTGGACCAAGTGCATCAGATCCGGTATGGCAAAAACAAGGTGCCCCAGGCGCAAAAATGACGCTTTTGGCCGTGTATAAAGTATTGTCTTGATCGTATAGCTGATAGGTTTCATCTCGCTTTTTGATTTTTTTGATGGTGCAATGTGTATAAAAAGCTAAAGATTGAGATCGAATATCGTTTAAAAAACAATCCAAGACGGTTTGAGCACGTTGATTTTTGGGGAGATAACGTCCACGCTGATCGACGATGATTTGCACGTCATGCGCTGCCAAATAGTCGATGTAGTGTTGACTTCCATAGCGATGAAGTGCAGGATATAAAAATCTACCTTGACCATGGTAGCCTTCGATGAGGTCGGCTGTGTTTCCCTGATGAGAAAAGTTACAATGTCCGCCGCCAGAAAGCAGAAGTTTTTTTCCTGCTGAAGGCTGACGCTCAAATAAAGCGATTTTATAGGCGGATTTTTGCGCGGCTTCAACCGCAGCGGCTAATCCAGCTTGTCCGGCGCCGATAATGGCAATGTCGAAGTGTGTCAATGTACGCAGTCCCATATGATATAATGTTATAGAAAATCCGAGTTGATAGATATGCTTTCCTTCAATTATACTTAATGTTTGATAAAAGAATCAGCATTATCATCTGAATGCATGCCGAAGGACAGAGGAGTGGAGGATCATCATGGCAATCAATACGCGTATTGCAAGTACGATTGCAGCGAGGTATGTACCGACCAAGGGGGCTGTCGATGCTTTTTATTTAGATGGCCGTATCACAAGTAAAAGAGAGTCACAGTTTGCAGAACTCACGGTAGATCGAACAGACCGGGGTTTTTTCTATGCCGTTTATGCTTCGTCACATGGCGATCAGGATCCATCAGAAGGCAATGACGGCAATCGAATTATTCTGGACAAAATTTCCAAGGACATCAAAAAAGGCACCAATCATCATAAAATTGATTTTGAAATTAACGAATTGGCCGACGCAGCTGTTAATGTAGCCGGTCGATTAATGCTTTCGGATGAAGGTGTGGCCCAACCCTATTTTGCAGGTCTTATTGTCAAAGACGGCGAGATGGCGGCTGTTACGCTGGGTAGAGGTTGCGCATATCTCTATCGAGATGATGCCCTTTTTCCGTTGACTAAAGATGATTTTTTGATGGAACCCATTGATCACTACGGGCGCCACCTCAACAATATTAATGACTTTTATGCTGGTGTTGCTGGGTCGATTCGTTATTCGAATATTGCGCAGCTCAAACAAGACGACTGCATTATTGTCTGTAATTGCGATTTAATGGAAACTGTTGGTCAAAAGACCATGTTGCGCCTTTTGGATGAGGCTGAAGATCAGGCCGATGCGGTCGGTTTAATTATGAACGAAGCCGTGCATCGCAATAGTCATATTTCCATGCAGATTATGATTGGCTTTGTCGAAGATCTGCTACCCATCGACCGTCAAGGCCGCAATACCTTAACCAAAGGTCTGAATATTCGAGACACCTTGACTGGTGGCATTCAGGAGGGCAAGGGGCCAATCAATATTCCCAAGGCGCCACGTACGACCGGTGTTTTATCTGCAGAAGATTCAGCCAAGATTAAGGCTTATGCAGAGCGTATGGATCGTGAAGCGGCAGCGTTAGCAAATGGGTTGCCACGTTACCAAAAAGACGAGTGGAAATATATCGGTCAGACAAATCGTCCAGATCCAATCGAACATGAGGCAGATCCGACTGTGCCAATGGTCGAAAAGGCGGATGAGCCTAATGCTCAGGCCGACGAAGCGCCGATGGCAGAATCTGTTGAAGCGGCGCCAGTTTCCCCGGAGACGGATTCGACCGAACATCCAGAAACGATACCTGTTGTGGAAACAGAAGCGGTTATGGCGGATCATGATGCTCAGGAGCCAATGGATCAGCCAGAAGCAGAAGATGGATCTCACGATGAATTTGATGAATATGTGGTTCCACAAGATTCAGGTGCATCCGTGGAGGAAATCTATGATGTGCATCAACAGGATGTGGCGCCCGAAGTTGAGCAGGATGCATGGTCCTTTGGCGATGATCGTGAGCCCACAGAAGATGAATTAAAGCAAGCGGTTGCCAATGCGCTTGTCGAATCGGATGGCGAATGGTTTGAGGGTGATACCGGCGTGGATTATGTGGATTTTGAAGAGGATGAGGTTAAGCCTAGAAAAAGATATCGGGAAACTGGTTATTCCACGGCCTCACGTCGTTCGAATGGCAGTCCGATTATCTTGGTTGTCCTTGTTTTGATTGCCCTTGTACTCATCGGTTTTATTATTCGAACATTGACAAAGGGTTTTAGCGGCGGACAACGTACCACAACAGCGCCGACTCCGGCTGTAACTGCTTCAGCTTCTGTTTCTCAAACGGCTTCTTTGAGACAGTCGTCTCAATCGAGTTCCACGGTGCCCTCAACGTTTGCAAGTTCTCCGCCGTCAACGACTTTGCCGCCATCAACAACGACGACAACGACAACGACGGCACCACCGACAACCTCAACGGCTGCGCCGACAAAGGCGCCGAGCGGTACCTATGTCGTTAAACAAGGGGATAGCTTGTGGAAAATCGTTAAAGCCCTCTATCCGAATGACGAACCGATTGCAAAAATGAATGAAATTGCCAAAGCAAATGGTAAGTCTACTTATCAAGAGGTTGAACTCTTCCCAGGAAATGAGCTCAAACTGCCCTAATGCCTGGACAGAAAGATGAGATGATCAAGACCGTTGGAGCGTTAAATCCAGCGGTCTTTATTGTTTGATCATCCGATAAATTTATCTTGTTAAAGCGATAAATTAAATCCTGTAGTATAATATTTGAGATTTCTAAATTGCCAAAGGAGAATATGAGATGCAGCAAAAATTATTCATTCCTGGTCCTGTTGATGTCCGAGAGGCGGTATTGGAGCATATGTCGGATCCGATGTTTGGACATCGATCTAAACAGGCGAGTGCCTTGCAGGAGAAGATTTCTCAAAAATTGCAACAATTGATGTATACCCAGAATGAAATTTTAATATCCACATCTTCAGGCTCTGGTTTGATGGAAGGGGCTGTGCGTTCTTGCACGGCAAAAAAAGCGGCTGTTTTTTCGATTGGTGCTTTTGGCGATCGCTGGTATAAGATGTGTCAGGCAAATGGCATTCCAGCAGATTTGTTTCAGTCTGAACTGGGACAGCCGACAGATCCTGCTCAGGTTGATGCGGCATTGGCAACCGGTGCATATGATGTGGTTACGATTACACATAATGAAACAGCAACTGGCGTGCGCAATGATTTAGTCGCTTTGTCTAAGCTCATTAAGCAATATCCAGATGTGATTTGGTTGGTGGATGCTGTCAGTAGTTTAGGTGGAGATCGCATTGAGGTAGACGCTTTAGGTATTGATATTTGTATTACTTCTTCACAGAAATGTATTGGACTGCCACCAGGGATATCTTTTTGCTCTGTGTCCGAACGCGCGATTGAGCATGCCAAAACGGTACCTTGTCGAGGGTTGTATTTTGATTTTGTAGAATTATATCGCTTTGTAAAAGAGAAGCCTTATCAATATCCGAGCACGCCCTCTTTATCACATATGATGGCCTTGGATTATCAACTTGATTGCATCTTAGCAGAAGGTTTAGATGCACGTTTTGAACGCCATGCC
The DNA here is from genome assembly GCA_023420715.1 of Bacillota bacterium. Taxonomy (GTDB): domain Bacteria; phylum Bacillota; class Clostridia; order Saccharofermentanales; family Fastidiosipilaceae; genus JAEZVR01. The sequence goes on from JAEZVR010000057.1 coordinate 4,561, forward strand.
CAAATGGCAGAACGGGTCAGAGAATGGGCAAGGACTCATTTTGCCTTGTTCGCAAACCCCAATGCACTTTCTCAAACCGTTACCTGTATCGAAAATACCAAGGCTGTATCTGTAAGTGCCTTGAATCAAAAATTGGCTGAACGGGGCTATACGATTTCTAATGGATATGGCGTTTTAAAAGACAAAACGTTTAGAATTTCGCATATGGCAGATTATACACTCGCCGATATTGATGGCTTGTTGGCAGCCATTGAAGCAGTTTTAACAGAAATGGGTGTTTTATGAAAGTTTTAGTGCCAGAAAAAATTGATGCGGCTGCCTTAAATACCTTGCGGGATCAAGGTCATCAGGTGGATGAAGTCAATGGATTATCCGCTTCGGCCTTGCGTGAGATCATTGGGACTTATGATGCCCTCATCGTTCGGAGTGCAACTTTGGTTGATGCCGATTTATTGGCGTCTGCCCATAACTTGAAAGTGGTTGGGCGTGCAGGTACGGGTGTGGATAATATCGATATTCCAGCTTGTACGGAAAAAGGGGTGTTGGTTGTTAATACACCGGATGCAAATACCAATGCGGCTGCAGAATTGGCCGTCGGCTTGGCTTATGCGGTATTTCGCAATATTGGAGAAGCAAATCTCAAAGCTCGACGGGGTGATTTTAGGCGCAATACCATGGCTGGCAATGAGCTAGAAGGCAAGGTTGCTGGTTTAATTGGCTTTGGCCGGATTGCGCAAAATGTTGCAAAAAAACTGATGGGTGTCGGCATGACCGTTATGGCCTATGACCCCTTTATGCCTAAAGAACGTGTGGAGCGATTCAACGTCACCCACTGTGACACCTTAGAGGCGTTGTTGCCGCACGTGGATTTAATTAGCATCCATACGCCAAAGACAAAAGAAACCGTTAACCTATTGGATAAGCCGCAGTTTGATCTGTGTAAAAAAGGTGTTCGAATTGTCAATGCGGCACGCGGTGGTTTGGTGAATGAAACCGCTTTGTACGATGCCTTGCAAAGTGGACAAGTTGCGGCTTGTGCAATGGACGTGCTGGCAAAAGAACCGAATTTTACGCTGACTGCCGAGGCACAGACTTTTGATCATCCGCTTTTGCATTTGGATAATTTTACCTATACGCCGCATCTGGGCGCATCTACCGCAGAAGCCAGTGCACGGGTTGGGTTTGGCGTGACCGAATTGATTGGTCGGGTATTGGCTGGAGAAATGGTTCCAGCAATTAATATGCCCCCGATTGAAGGCTCAGTTGAAGATATTTTACCGTTGATTCAATTGTGTGAGCGCTTGGGATCGATTTATTATCAAGCCGAAAAAACGCCGCTTTCTCGGGTGAAAGTGATTTTTGGGGGCGATCTTGCCGCACAAGATCATGCTTTGTTAACCTTATCCGTCCTTAAGGGTATCTTGACACCGATTTCGGAGAATCGGATCAATTTTGTCAATGTTAAGCAGAACATCGATGAAATGGGTATCGATGTCGCCGTTGAATCAGATCCGAGCGCAGGTCATTATGACCGTTTGATTACCCTTCGGTTTTATCAGGAGTCGGGGAAGGTTTTCCAGGTTTCGGGTACGATTGTTGGGCAGGATATTCAGCTGATCACAGAACTGTTTGGTTATGCCGTTGACTTCCCCCTTAAACCCAATTTGATTGCGATGCAAAATGATGATATTCCTGGCGTTATTGGTCAGGTGGGAACGATATTGGGTGAGGCAAAGCTGAATATTTCCATGCTGAATTGGGCGACAAAAGAGGGGCATGGCAAGGCACAAGCCATTATTGCGGTTGATGCCGAGGTGCCACAATCACTCCTTGAGCGACTGACGAAAATTGAACCCGTTCGACGTGTAACGGTATTGCATTTTTAAGCATTGATATCGGCGTCGGTGTGATCGAAACACCGGCGCCTTTGTTTGAACCACAGAAGAAAAGACGCTATGTTAGAATGCGACGCCATCGCGTTTGAAGACGACAGCAATTGTTTTGAAAAAGATTTTCAAATCGGTTAAAAATCCAAATTGATGTAGATATTCTCGATCCAAGAGCATTTTATGTGTCAGTGAAAGGTCGTCTCGCCCATTAATTTGTGACCACCCGGTTAGTCCAGGTTTTAGAAAATAAATTTGATTGTCTAAGCGGAATTGGTGGATTTCGGCTTCCGATGGAATGAGGGGGCGATAGCCGATAAGACTCATGTCCCCTCTTAGGATATTGATGAGTTGTGGCAACTCATCCAAACTTGTGCGCCGCAAGAAAGAACCAACCTTGGTGATATGATTCTGTGCCCCTGTCATTTGAGCTGTCGCAACAGCAGAAGGCGCTGTGGTTTTCATGGTGCGAAATTTAAAAATGGTAAAGGGTTTGCCTTTTTGCCCCATCCGATCTTGTCTAAAGATGACGGGTCCTGGTGAATCCAGCTTGATGAGTAGTGCAATGATGCAGAGCGGAAAAGCGAGCAACACCAAAAAAAAGGCGCTAAAACCAAAGTCAAACAGGCGTTTTACGCCCTGATAGAGACGCTGTAGAATACTGGGTGCAAACGAGACGGTTTCCAAACGGATTTGAAGCAAACGTGGTTCAACTTGTTCATTGAGTGCGGTTGGATGTTTGTCCGAAGCCATCCCAATTTCCTCCATTTCTGCTGAAATTATATTCTAGCAGATTTGGACGAGTCTTGAGTTGTCTCCAGCCGATTTTTAGTCTCTACGATCGGCTTTTCTGGGTGCTTTTCTTGTCGTTTTGGATTTGCTGGGAACCAACCCTTTTTGACGCGTTCTTCCTGTTCAAAAAGTTCTAAGATACTCCAGAAGCACGATATGCTAAAGACGGCAACCAGGGCACTGATGATGATATTTGGAATAAAGACGGTTGCGATGAGTGCACCGATGCCGATCACCAGAAAAACAGGCCAAATTCGTTTGGAAAAATAATATTCACTTTTTATGACAATCGGATGAAAAACCCCAATGAGCAAGAAGGTAATCACACCGATGATGATGCCTTGATAGTTCATTTATTACCTCACTTTTATCGTTGCTATAAATCTTATCATATAAAAGGACGGTTTCCTTGTGCGGACTGTGCTATTATGAAAAAAATTATTCGAATCGAGGTGCGTTATGAAATCCTGCTTTTTATCAGCAGATCAGTTAGAGTCATTGGTTCAGCAGTATCCAACACCTTTTCATCTATATGATGAAGCGGGTATTCGAAAAACGGCACAGGCTTTGCACCGTGCGTTTTCCTGGAATAAAGGTTTTAAAGAATATTTTGCGGTAAAGGCAACACCCAACCCATTTATTTTAGATATTTTAAAATCTGAAGGCTGTGGTGTGGATTGTTCTTCTTATACAGAATTATTGATCGCAGAAGGCGGCGGATTTAAGGGAGAGGATATTATGTTTTCCTCTAATGTGACGCCGGATGCAGATTTTTTGAAAGCTGTGGAACTTGGTGCCATTGTCAATTTTGACGATTTATCTCATATTGATCATTTTAAAAATCTTGTGGGGACCATGCCAAAATTAATGAGTTGTCGGTTTAATCCAGGTGGTGTTTTTAAAGTTTCGAATGACATCATGGATCATCCGCAGGAAGCTAAATATGGTTTTACCAAAGCTCAGCTGTTTGAGGGGTATCAAAAATTAAAGCAATACGGGGTAGAGGCTTTTGGGATTCATGCTTTTTTGGTCAGTAATGCGGTGACAGAAGCCTATTATCCGAAACTTGCTGAATTGCTTTTCCAGACCATTGTTGAAATTCATCAACAAACGGGGGTTACCTTCCGTTTTGTCAACCTTTCAGGGGGGATTGGTATTCCGTATCGTCCAGATCAGGCACCCGCAGATATTCAGGCGATTGGTGAAGCTGTTCGTCAAGCTTACGAGGCCATTCTCGTGCCAAATGGCTTGGGCGATGTTGCCATTTATACTGAGTTAGGTCGATACATGTTGGCCCCGCACGGGTATTTGGTTTCTCGGGTTTTGCATTTGAAACATACGCATAAAGATTACGTCGGTTTAGATGCCTGCGCGGCTAATTTGATGCGTCCTGCGATGTATGGTGCTTATCACCATATCACAGTGGTGGGCAAGGAAGATTTACCAGCAGACCAACGCTATGATGTCACCGGTGGTCTGTGTGAAAACAATGATAAATTTGCCATCGACCGATGCTTGCCCTTGGTGGAAAAAGGCGATCTGGTGGTGATTCACGATACCGGTGCTCATGGCTTTGCCATGGGATATAACTACAACGGTAAGCTGAGATCTGCGGAAGTTCTTTGGCAGGCGGATGGCACATCCAAATTGATTCGCCGGGCAGAAACACCTGCAGATTATTTGGCCACTTTTGACTACACACATCGTTATGATGATGTTTTACGCAAAGATCGGTCAGAGGATTAAAGTGATCGAAGGAGGGCATAGATGATTGGCTTAATTTTGGCGGCAGGTTATGCCACTAGACTGTATCCATTAACGGCACATCGAGCAAAGGCATTATTGCCGATTCAGCATCGTCCGATTATTGACTATATCGTGGATGAGATGGTCAAATTGCCCGATTTAAAGGAAATTATTGTTGTATCCAATCACCGCTTTGTTCAGGATTTTGAAGCCTGGGCAAAACAAGGTCGAAAGGTTCCAATCACGATTATTGACGATGGCTCAACGTCAGATGAGAACAAATTGGGTGCGATTGGCGATATTCAATATGTCATTGATCGCTGCCAAATTCAGGAAGATTTGTTTGTGATTGCAGGGGATAATTTATTCACCTTTGACTTAAAAGCTGCTTGGGAGGCTTTTAAAGCGGCGGATACGGATTTAATTTTGGGCAAGGCGATTGAAGGAGAAGACTTGACCCGTTTTGCCATTGCCGAGGTTGCGCCAGACGGTCGGGTGTTGTCTTTAGAGGAAAAGCCTAAGCACCCCAAATCAAATGTGGCAGTCTTTGCGGTGTATTTTTACAAAAAGGACACCTTGCCACTCATTCAATTGTACTTAGAAGAAGGCGGATCTCCAGACGCTCCCGGGCATTTTCCGGCGTGGCTTTATCAGCGAAAACCGGTAAAACTACATTTCTTTGAGGGTGAATGTATTGATATTGGGACCCCCGAATCTTATGCCTCTGTTAATGAGAATTGGCAAAAAGACGCTCCAATGTAAGCTTGTTGAATACTTTAGGGCGTTTAATAATAATCTTTACTAATAAATAAAGTCGCCCTATAATAAAGTCAAATGCAATTGTGCAGGAGTCTATCTCCAGGTTAACAGAAAGGAAAGCTTATGTCTGACAACAAAAATCCAATGGACAAAAATGGGCTCGGGGAATCTTTGCCCAGTCGCAATAACCGAGTTGCAGAAGATCCAACTTTAAGACGTGCAGGTGGTCAGCCAGTAGATAATAATGAAGATTCATTAACAGCTGGTATGCGTGGCCACATTAGTATTCAAGATATGTGGCTGATGGAAAAACATGCTCATTTTAACCGTGAAGTCATTCCAGAACGCCGCATGCATGCCAAAGGCTGGGGTGCTTTTGGTGAATTTAAGGTAGAGCATGATATCAGCAAATATACAAAGGCAAAACTCTTGTCTAAAGTGGGCAATACGTGTAAAGTCTTTGTGCGTTTTTCGACCGTTGCAGGTGAGCGCGGTGCTGCAGATGCTGAACGTGATATCCGTGGTTTTGCGGTTCGTTTCTATACAGAAGACGGCAACTGGGACATCGTCGGTAACAACACCCCAGTTTTCTTCTTCCGCGATCCGATGAAATTCATCGATCTCAACCATGCGGTTAAGCGCGATCCGAGAACACATTTGCGCAGCCCAAATACCAACTGGGATTTTTGGACTTCATTGCCCGAAAGTTTGATGCAGGTGTCGATTACGATGTCAGATCGCGGGATTCCTTCTTCTTTCCGTCATATGCACGGTTTTGGCAGCCATACGTATTCCATGGTAAACGATCAGGGTGAACGTGTTTGGGTCAAATACCATTTCCGCAGTGAACAGGGCATTCAGAACTTTACCGATCAAGAGGCTGCTCAGGTCGTGGCCAATGATCGCGAGAGCCACGGGCGGGATTTGTACGAAGCCATTGAAAAGAAACAATTCCCTCGCTGGAAAATGTATATTCAGGTCATGACTGAAGAACAGGCCAAAAATCATCCGGTCGATCCCTTCGATTTGACCAAAATGTGGTTGAAGAAAGACTTCCCACTGATTCCAGTTGGTACATTTGAATTGAATGAAAATGCCGATAATTATTTCCAAGATGTCGAGCAAGCAGCATTTACACCAGCCAATATTGTGCCAGGCTTGGGTTTCTCGCCAGACCGCATGTTGCAAGTGCGTATGTTGACCTACAGTGATGCACATCGCTATCGCCTGGGTGTAAACAACCACCAGATTCCGGTCAATTCACCAAAAGGTGTCGAACATCCGCATAGCTTCCACCGGGATGGCTTGATGCGTGTGGATGGCAACCAGGGCAGTGAATTGCATTATTCGCCAAATAGTTACGGCGCTTGGGTCGATCATCCGGAATTAGCCTTGCATACTGATGAAGCAGGCCCTGTTCAACGCTATGATTATCGCAAAGATGATCACGACTATTTTACCCAACCTGGTTTGTTCTTCAGAGCAATGACGCCAGAACAGCAATTGGTTTTGTGCGAAAATACGGCACGGGCCATGGGCGATGCCACCTTACAGATCAAACATCGTCATATCCGCAATTGTTATGCGGCAGATCCAGGTTATGGTGAAGGCATTGCCAAGGCTTTGGGTATCGATATTCAGTCCGTCGATCTAACGCCAAATTTGGCAGATAGCCGTGAAGCCTGGGCTAAGGGCAATCAACGGGATAAACAGTTGGATGAACCAACCAAGCCGGCAAATCCAGAATCTGCCATGAACTTACCGCCAACCGGTCGGGATACAAACGTGGCTGATCCAAAAACCTTGACAGCCTGGGAAACAGATCCTCAATTGCTATAAGACGAAAAGCGTGATCTCATCGATCACGCTTTTTAAATTCGCATCTGTTTTCGGTCAAATTGCAGCTGAAGGGCTTCAGGTGTGGTTTGTTTTAAAAAAGTGCTGAGGCGCTGGATGACAATCTCTGCTTCGTCTGGAACCTCGGCATTGATATTTAAAGCATTAGAGGCATGATACGAATTGACGAGCAATTTCGATTTGGGTTTCAGGTGTCGAAAAAGGGTGAGGAGCTCTTCGATGCGCTCGTATTCGCTTGCCTCTTTAAATTTTCCCGCTGCCAAAGCCTGACCTAAAGGTGTATCGGGCATGACAACCAAGGAGTTGCAATATAAAACACGGGCTTGAACCTGATTCATAACATCGGCAGTTGCCATGGCATTGGCGATTCCTTTTCCGCGTCCGGCTAATCCGGTCATGATAATAACCCCATAGGTGATCTGTGCTGCGGTGAGGCGATTGAGTTGATCGATGGCATCTTGCCGTGTCGAGCCCTTTTGGAGGGCTTTGAGGAGCGCGTCGTCCCCCGTTTCTAGACCAATATAGAGTTGATTGACCCCGAGATCGCGTAATTGCTGCAAATCCTCATCTGTTTTTGTTTTGATGTTGTTAATCGAGGCATACATGGTAATCGTCTCGACACGGGGCAGTTTTTGGCGAATCAGCTGAATAATGTGTTTGAGTCTGTCAGCACTGAGCACAAAGGGATCGCCCCCGACTAAATAAATGCGGTTTGTATCCGGTGCATAGGTCTGTATCTCAGTTAAAATCTGATCGATGACCGCATCGGGATATAACCGAAAAGGCACATCACGATACATGTTGCAAAATGAGCAGCGATTGTGACTACAGCCTTCTGTCACGGGCAACAGTGGGGTTCTAGCTTCGCGGGGTGGTCTGTAGATGATGGATTGTCCTAGCGGCATGAACCTACCCCCTGAGTGGCGATTTTGCCGCCGCCAACAACATATTCATCATTGTAAAAGACGATGGATTGCCCTTTTGTAATGGCTCTTATCGGTTCAGCAAAGGTCACGCGAATACGGTCGTTGGAAAGTGGCTCAATGGTGCAAGCGGTTTCTTTAAGCCCATAACGTATTTTGGCGGTACAGCTGTAGGGTGCTTCGAGGCGATCGAATAAAATCCAATTGGTTTGATCTGCCTCTAATGTGGTTTGCCATAAATCGGATTCATCTCCCAGATAAACGGTTTTTGTTAGGGGATCTTTATCAACAACATAGACAGGGCGACCAGCAGCGATGCCCAAGCCTTTTCGCTGACCAATGGTATAGGCAGAGAATCCTTTATGGAGACCATAGGACTGACCCGTTTTGAGATCGATAAATTCGCCATTTTCCTCAATGGTCATCGGCGCTTTTGCCTGTGAGGCATAATCGTGCATAAATTGGTGGTAATCGCCAGATGGAATGAAGCAAATATCCTGACTGTCAGGCTTGTCTGCAACAGATAGACCGAGCGCACGAGCAATTTCTCGAATCTCGGTTTTACTGTATTCCCCGCAGGGAAAACGCAAGCGCGCGAGCTGTGCCTGACTCAAGGTATAGAGCACATAGCTTTGATCTTTTTCGACGGTTTTCCCTTTCAGCAAGAGATAGCGATTTCGTTCGGGATCAAATTTCACGCGGGCATAATGCCCAGTGGCCAGGTAATCAAAGCCAAGAGATTTAGACTCTTCAAAAAATGTTTTAAATTTAATGCGCCGATTACAGTCCACACAAGGATTCGGTGTTGCCCCTGCTTGATAAGCTTCGATAAAAGGTAAAATAACATCGGATTCAAAATGGGTTAAACGATCCAGAACATGGTGGGTCACGCCTAAGCGTTTACACATGGCGCCAGCATCATCGATATCTTTTTGGCTACAACAGCTTTTTTTGCCGTTTTCAAAATCCAAATGGGTATCTCTCAATCTGAGTGTACCGCCACTGGTATGGTATCCATTGGCGATCATCAGCGCCACGGCAACTGTACTGTCGACACCACCGCTCATTGCGACCATGGCTTTTGCCGCATTGACATGGTCTTGTGTTTTATAAGCTTTGACGCGTGCGCAAATGGTTGCGGCATCTAAATGTTCAATCGGTATTGAGGTGTTCAAAATAGATGATTCTCCAAATCCGTAAAATTTCATAAAATGTATTCATAACATATTTGTCACTAAAAAATGGTAATAAATGTGCGTAAATAGATCAAAAGAGGCTGCTTATGTGTCAGAAATCGCCTGAAACAGCATCAACGTCCAATAAGCGCAGATGGCGAAGACGATTGGTTTGGTTTGAAAATTATCTTTTAGTTAATTCTCCCGGTATGCGGATCATCAAAACGGGCATTGCGCTTTTTATGAGCCTTCTGATTACGCAAGTCTATGCGTCTCCGGATCATATCCAGGCATCGATTGCGGCTATTGTGTGTTTGGGACAAAGTATGCAACATACAAAAGAAGCTTCGCTAAACCGTGTCATCGGAACCCTCATTGCGGGTGGATTGGCTTTTGGATTTATGCACTTGACCACGCGTGTTTTGACTTTGCAGCCAGATACCCCAATTTACTTTTTTTGGGTGACGGTATTTACCATTTTTTTGATGTGGTTGATGGTCCGCCTAAAAAAGCCAGGTGCCGTTGTCATCTCTAGTATTGTTTTTGTCATTATTACAACCATGTTTACGAATGGTGATTATTTAACACGTGCCGTTACACGAGTGATGGATACCCTCGTGGGGGTTGTCGTTGCGTTGTTGGTCAATTGGTTTCCACCTTTGAATCGTTTGGGGGAACGCTGGGCTATGGTACAGCGGCATGCTGCAGAGCAGGTTAAAACACTGGACGAGCATCCATCAGATCATATCCATCCAGCAACTCACGGGTTATCCGAATCCGAGGCGGAAGCTTCCAATTGTTCACCCAAGGCAAAATAATCTGCGTAGGCTTTTTCAAGTAATTGCTGTAAATCGGCCAATGCCTTGTACGTATCGGGCGTGGTATCGGGGGTGATATCGTCCGTTATTGTGGCAATTTCTGTTTCAAGCGCTTGAATCTCTGCCTCTAGTTGTTTAAAGGATTGGCGCTGTTGGGCTGCTGCTTTGCGACGGGTCTGCCGATTTTCGTTATCCTGTTTTTTTTGGCTGCGTTTGAGTTCGGCTGCCGTGGCATGATTCAGCTGCTGTGCAGATTTTTGGTTTTCAATCTCAGCTGCATAAGACTGGCGATACTGGGTATAGCTGTCGAATAAACGGAAGCTTTGGTTGATATAGCCTAAAATCCGATCGGCGAGATGGTCGATGAGATAGCGATCATGCGATATGCCTAAAATGGCACCATCAAAGGTTTGAAGGGCGGATTCTAGAATTTCTTTAGATTGAATATCCAAGTGGTTGGTGGGCTCATCTAAAAAGAGCAGATCTGGATGTTCTTCGAGCATGCAGCAGAGGTAGAGGCGCACGCGTTCACCTCCGGAAAGTTGATTTAAGCGTTTATAGACGCTTTCGCCCCAAAATCCATAGCGTGCCAATAATTGCCTTTTGGCTGTATTGCCAAGTTGTACACGCTGGTCGATTTCGTCTAGGATGGTACATGTTTCATCCTCAAATTGCACGTGTTGCCCTAAATAGCCACACGTTAATGTGCTGGATAGACGATAGGTCCCAGAAAATTGGCTGTCCTGCCCGGTTAAGATGCGCATGAGGGTCGATTTTCCACAGCCGTTTGGACCGACGATACAGATCTTTTCCCGACCGTGGAGTTCAAGCTCAACGCCGTTGAAAAGCAAGCGGTCACCAAAGTGCTTGCTGAGAGATTGGATCTGCAGAATGAGCTGTTTATCTTGATGGATATGAGCGGCCGGCAAAATCTGAAATTGCATAGATTTTGGACTTGCATCCACTTGACGTTTGGCGATTTTCAGGGTTTCACTCAATTTGGCAACCACTTTTTCTCTGGCGTGGTAAGCACTGATGTTGCGATGCGAAAACAAAGTTTGTACAACTTGGGTTTGACGTTTAATTTCTGCTTCTAATCGTTTGACGGTTTGACGTGCTTCATCTTGTTCACGTTGTTTTTGGATCAGATATTGGTCGTAATTACCGGGATAAATCTGCAATTTGCCATTGTTTAAGGCCAAGATTTTCGTGGCCGTTTTATTGATGAAGGTTCGATCGTGAGAAATATATAAGACTGTCTTTTGACCTTGAGTGAGATATTGCTCTAGCCACTCAATGCCTGCAACGTCTAGGTGGTTTGTGGGTTCGTCTAACAGCAGAACATCTGGTTTTTCGGCCAGAAGTCGTGCCATGGCAGCGCGCATGCGCTCTCCGCCAGAAAGTTCTTTCAGGGGGCGTTTGGCGGCTTCCATGGGCAAGTTTAATCCGGCAATGATGAGTGCGAGTTGTGCTTCGAAATCGTAGCCGCCCAAGGTATCGAATTGACGGATTAAGGCATCATAATCTTTTAATAATTGTTTGGTTTGTGGTGTTTCAGTGCTGCAGACGGCTAATTTCTTTTCGATTTCGCGCAAAGCGGTTTGAATGGCTTGGCGTTTTGGCGGATCAAATATGGGGTGATCGAGATCAGCTAATTCCTCAGTGTGTTGACTCAGATAGCCGTATAGACAGTCACGTGCAATCAAAACGTCACCGGCATCCGCTTTTTGCTGCCCCATAATCACCTTGAGCAGTGTGGTTTTTCCAGCGCCATTGTCACCGATTAATGCCAGTCTATCCCCTTTGTTAATTTGTAATGAAATCGCATCGAACAAGGTGCGTTCAAAAAAGGCGAGCGATATTTTTTGTAATTGTATGAGACTCATAAATGTATGATTCCATGTCTTATTTCATTGATAGATATGGTACAGTATAGGTTAACATTTTTTGGCTTAATCGGGAGGAAGGCTTTATGGCTCATGCACAATCTCGCAGTGCAGAAATTAAAGAGGGCATCAATCGCGCACCACATCGCTCTTTGCTGTATGCATTAGGGCTTACAGATGAAGAAATGAAGCGGCCTTTTATTGCGGTTGTGAATGGTTTTAATGAAGTTGTTCCCGGTCATATACATTTACGTGAAATTGCCGATAAAGTCAAGGACGGTATTCGCTTAGCAGGTGGTGTACCTTTTGAATTTCCAGCCATTGCAGTCTGCGATGGCATTGCGATGAATCATGCGGGAATGCATTATTCGCTGGTCAGCCGAGATTATATTGCAGATACTTGTGAGATTATGCTCAAAGCCCATCAATTTGATGGGGTGGTCTTTATTCCAAACTGCGATAAATCTGTCCCAGGTATGCTTATGGCAGCTGCTCGGATGGACTTGCCAAGTGTTTTTGTCAGTGGGGGGCCGATGCTGCCAGGACGTACACTTGACCAAAATCGCATGGGATTGATGGGGGCTTTTGAGGCTGTGGGCGCCCATGCTGCTGGAACCATGGGCGATGAAGCAGTTAAGGCTGTGGAAAAGGCGGCTTGCCCGACGTGTGGCAGTTGCGCTGGGATGTATACGGCCAATACGATGAATTGTTTGACTGAAGCACTCGGCTTGGGATTGCCTGGAAATGGCACCATACCTGCAGTCATGAGTGAACGGCGGCGGTTGGCAAAATCTGCGGGCATGTTCGTTATGGAGCTTGTCAAAAATCAAGTAACCGCTCGACAGTTTTTGACGCCAAAACATTTTGAAAACGCTTTGCGAATTGATATGGCATTAGGGGGATCGACCAATTCTGTTTTGCATTTGCTGGCCATAGCCAAGGAAGCCGATTGTCCGCTTACTTTAGAGATGATTGAGCATTATTCTGCAACGACCCCTCAACTCTGCAAACTGGATCCAGCCGGATCAGACTTTATTACGGATTTGGATCGTGTCGGTGGTATCAGTGCTGTATTGGCAGAACTCGACCGAGCTGGACTCATTCATACAGATATTCACATGGTCGATGGCCCCTTAAAAGAGCGTCTGTCCGCTTATGCGGTATCTGCTCAGGCGGTCATTCGCCCTCATACAAATCCGTATTCAAAAGATGGTGGGTTGGCAGTCTTATTTGGCAATCTTGCACCAGAAGGCTGTGTGGTTAAAAAAGGCGCTGTCTTACCAGAAATGATGGTGCACGAAGGGCCGGCTCGTGTCTTTAACAGTGAGGAGGAAGCGTGTGAAGCGATCTTCTCTGGTAACATTCATCCAGGTGATGTGGTGGTGATTCGTTTTGAGGGACCAAAAGGGGGTCCAGGTATGCGGGAAATGCTGAGTCCAACAAGTGCTTTGGCTGGCATGGGGCTGGATCGATCTGTGGCACTGTTGACGGATGGTCGTTTTTCTGGCGCCAGTCGCGGGGCATCGATTGGGCATATTACACCAGAAGCAGCAGCGGGCGGTTTAATTGGAAAAATACAAGAAGGTGATCGGATTGCCATCGATATTCCTAAGCGACAGATTGAGTTAAAAGTTGCCGCAGATATTTTAGCCAAACGTCAACCGGCAGTTTGTCCGGATCGCCGGATTTCAGGTGTTTTAAAGCGGTATGCGCAGTTGGCAGGAAAAGCTTCTGAAGGCGCTGGTGTTTGTTAATCCCCAAGGGATCTAATTCACTGCTCAGCAGCGATGCAGGGCTTGACGCATTTGGTTTGGCAATGAGCAAAGGAGAGCATATGAATGGTGCAGAATGGGTGATCGAATTTCTCAAACAAAAAGGTGTAACCTGTGGTTTTGGTTATCCGGGCGGGCCAGTTTTGGTATTGTATGAGGCGATTTATAAGGCTCAGTTTAATCATTTATTGGCGAGACATGAGCAAGGTGCTATTCATGCGGCAGAGGGATATGCCAAGGTAACCGGTAAACCCGGTGTTGTTTTTGCCACCAGTGGACCAGGCGCGACGAATTTAATGACTGGCTTGGCAGATGCCAAATTGGACTCCGTTCCCCTTTTGGCGATTACTGGTGCAGTAGCACGTCAAGATACGGGTACAGACGCTTTTCAAGAAGCGGATATTGTGTGTTCGACCGAACCATTTACGAAATATAATTATCTGGTTATGGCGGAACAGGATTTGTTGCCTTGTTTGGAGGAGGCTTGGCATTTGGCGACAACGGGGCGACCAGGGCCTGTTTTAGTCAATATTCCAAAGGATATTTTTGCGGCAGAGATTCAGCCAGAATGGGCGACTTATCGTCCGATTCAGCGGCATCGCCCGTTGATCCAAAAACCGAATGCATCGATGGAACAGGCTTTATCCCTCATTCAGGCTGCCAAGCGTCCGTTGATGTTGGTGGGGGGTGGTGCCAATATATCAACGAGTGCACCTGCTGCCATTGAAGCCTTTTGTGAACTGACACATATGCCATGCGCCACGACACTCATGGGCAAAGGTGCTGTTCGTCCGAATCAACCTGCCTATTTGGGTCATGTTGGCATGCATGGCACTTATCAGGCGAATCGCGCCTTGGCCCAATGCGATTTGTTGTTAATTTTAGGCAGTCGTTTGAGTGATCGCGTGGTCGCGAATCCAGGAGATCTTCGAAAAGACATTCGAACGATTATCCATGTCGATATTGATGGTGCTGAATTGGGCAAAAAATTACAACCTGATTTAAGTGTTGAAGTCGATGCAGGTGTGTTCATGGAGAAACTCCTAGAAGCGGTCAAGGTGTCTCAACTTGCAGAAACCCTGCAGCATCATTGGCGGTGGTGGATTGACCAACTTCAGCAGCTCAAGCATGATTTTAATTGTGCTGTTCAAATGAAGCCGACTGGTGGAATCCCCTTATCGTCTGCCGAGGTGATTCGTGTTTTATCTCAAGCCTTTCAAACAGAAGATCCGATTGTTGTAACGGATGTGGGACAACATCAAATGTTTGCAGCACAAT
>JAEZVR010000062.1 GCA_023420715.1 Bacillota bacterium
GGGACAAACTGTGTCTGCCCCTGCTTGACAGCTTCAATGGCCGGTTCTGCCAAAGGTTTCATCTTGACAAACCATTGTAAAGAAAGGCGCGGATCGACGGTCGTACCGCAGCGATAGCAATGTCCAACATTATGCTGATAGGGTTCGGCCTTTACCAAATACCCCTGCGCCTCTAAATCGCGTACAACAGCTTTTCGGGCTTCTGCTGCGGGCATTCCAGCATAAGGGCCTGCCGCTTCATTCATATGACCATCTTCCGTAATACAGGTAATAATCGGCAACTGATGCCGCTTTCCGACCTCAAAAT
The DNA here is from genome assembly GCA_023420715.1 of Bacillota bacterium. GTDB lineage: Bacteria > Bacillota > Clostridia > Saccharofermentanales > Fastidiosipilaceae > JAEZVR01. The sequence goes on from JAEZVR010000062.1 coordinate 308, forward strand.
CATTGGGATCATGGGCTGGCGTGATCTTTACACATCCCGTTCCAAAAGACTGCTCTACATAGGTATCCCCGATCAGCGGAATCGCTTTTTGAACCAAGGGCAAGATTAAATCGTGACCAATATGCGCCTGATACCGCTCGTCATCTGGATGAACCGCAACCGCAGTATCACCAAACATCGTCTCTGGTCGTGTAGTGGCCACCACAATTTCTCCAGAGCCATCTGCATACGGATAACGAATATGCCACAAATAACTATCCTCGGTTTGATAATCCACTTCGGCATCGGATAAGGTGGTGAGGCAATGAGGGCACCAATTAATCATGCGCTCACCCTTATAAATCAAACCCTTTTCGTATAACCGAACAAAGACAGATTCAACCGCGTCAGATAGACCTTCATCTAAGGTAAATCGCTCTCTTGACCAATCGCAAGAACAACCTAGGCGGCGCAATTGGGTGGTAATACGCGTGCCATACTGCTCTTTCCAAGCCCAAGCCCGCTCTAAAAAGGCCTCCCTGCCAATGTCTTTTTTATCAATACCCTCGGCACGCATGGCCTCTACAATTTTGGCCTCTGTCGCAATCGATGCGTGATCCGTTCCAGGCAGCCACAACGCTGCATATCCTTGCATCCGACGCCAGCGTGTCAAGATATCTTGCAAAGTATTATCCAGGGCATGCCCCATGTGCAATTGACCAGTAATATTGGGCGGTGGCATGACAATGGTATAAGGTTTTTTATCTGGATCGACCGTCGGCGAAAAATAGCCTTGTTCTTCCCAATGTTTATACAGACGGTCTTCGACCAACTGATGATTAAAATTTTGATCAATGGTATCTATTTTTGCCATATCGCCCTCCAAATCGCATTCGATTTCCATTGTATACAGTCACTACTTTGACTTCAAGGTGACAATCGTCACACCCGAGTCTCCTTCTCCAAACTCGCCTAACCGATAAGTTGCGACCCGCGGATCTTTTTTGAGCTGTTGATGGATGGCCTGGCGTAAAATGCCACTGCCTTTGCCGTGAACCAAACGTACGGTATCAATATTAGCGAGTACTGCTTCATCAATATAACGATCCGCCGCCAAACAAGCTTCATCTGCTGTCAACCCCAATAATTGGCATTCGGTCGACATCAATTGACGTTTTGTCTGATATTGTCCCCGCGCGGCTTTTTGGGCCTTTTTAACCTGTTGATTGGCTTTTTTGACATCGTGTTCTTGTGCCGCATTCAGAGGACTCAAATCCTGTGGCTTAACCCGCATTTGAAGACTGCCCGCACGAAAAACATATTCTCCCTTAGCGTCAGGCCCTCGCTCTACCTTACCAACCAGTTTGAGTGTATGGCAAAAATAAAACGCACCGCAGACTACGTCATCGATTTTTGCACCACTTGGTTCGGGTTTTAAGGTTTGCGCACCAATACTGCGTTCGACAGCTTTTAACTCTCCCTTAAGCGCTTGTTTAAGCGCCAGAGCATCTTGATAGGCTTGCTCAGATGACTTAATTTCGGACAACAAGGCATCTGCCGCGTGAAGCTTGTCCTGTAATGCCTTGCGCAGCGTTTCGCGCTGCACTTGATCGGCTTTCTCTCGGCGCTTTTCCCAGTCAGCTTTTTCTTTTTCAAAAGCCACTTGAGCATGGGTCAGCTGGACATTTGCTTGATCCAGAGACCGCTTGAGCGCAGCTGCAGCAATACGATCCTGTTCAATCTGCTGAATCACAGATTCAAACTGTAACCCTTCAGAGCTCAACTGATCGGTTGCCTGTTGAATAATGCGTTTATTTAATCCCAGTTTTTTAGAAATGACGAATGCGTTCGATACCCCGGGCACACCAATTAAGAGACGATAGGTCGGAGAAAGTGTCTCAACATCAAATTCACAACAGGCATTTTCAACACCCGGTGTTTGAATCGCATAAATTTTTAATTCCTTATAGTGCGTGGTTGCGATTGTCCGCGTATCTTGTTGACGCAAGTAATCTAAAATGGCAATCGCAAGTGCGGCGCCTTCAGACGGATCAGTACCAGAACCCAATTCATCAACCAAGACCAATACATTGGGCTTTGCGGCATTCGTAATATTGACCATCTGCCGCATATGAGCTGAAAAAGTTGACAGACTCTGCTCGATACTCTGCTCATCGCCAATGTCCGCCATCACATTGTTGAATACAGCAATTTCGGAACCCTCTTCGGCCGTGATGTGCAATCCTGCCTGTGCCATCAAAACCAATAAACCACAGGTTTTTAAACTCACGGTCTTCCCGCCAGTATTGGGTCCTGTAATGACCAAAGTTTGAAAGGTATCCCCCAAATGAATATCGATGGGCACGACCTTGTCTGGGGAAATGAGGGGATGCCGTGCCTGGATCAGCGAAAAAACCCCATCCGTGCGCAATTTGGGTTCTATCCCCCGTTGCAAAATGGATAGTCTGGCTTTAGCAATCATTAAATCCACACGACCCAGTTGTCGGTAATCGGCAA
>JAEZVR010000074.1 GCA_023420715.1 Bacillota bacterium
GTAAAGATCCCATCGAAGGGACGAAAGTCACCGTTGGCGGCAAAGTAACCAATAAGACAGCAGACGGTGATCCGCACACAGAACGCAATGTCAATGTGGTTGTGGTAACGGGTAATGGTGCAAAACAAATTATTCCTGCCAAGACCAATGACCGCGGTGAAATTGTGGATCGCAAGACAGGCGCACCCATCGAAATCACAGCTGGCAAAGTGGGGCAAAAAACGACGGTCAGCGTCTATGATGGCGATGCTAGCACCGGTACACCTTTAGCTAAAGATGAATTTACTGCGGGCAAGGATCCGAAAAAGAGCGGTGTGCCGAGCCTGGATCCGAATGCGCCAAATCATTCAACCTTTAGCATGAGCCCAGGACCAGTGGCTGCCGATGGCAAATCTGCCTACACCGCTACGATTAAATTGGTGGATGCTTATGGCGATCCAGTCACCAATGCAACAGATAAAATTAAATTGGTGGCATCAAATGGCGCGACCGTGACAGAGGTTAAAGAAGGACCGAATGGTGTTTACACAGCTAAAATCACCTCACAAACAGAAGGTAAATCTGAAGTGACGGCAAACTTTGGCGATCCTGGTCAGCCCATTCCGGGTTCACCCAAAACCATTGAATTCTCTGGCAAGGCCAAGCCTGTTGCACCGAATGTAACGGCACCACAAGAAGGCGATCAAAAACTGATCGTGGACAAGCCCACGGATGATATCACCAAATTGATTGTGAAGATTCCAGGCAATGATACCGTGACCATTACCAAAGAAAATGGCAAGTGGACGGGTCCAGGTGTTACCGTTAAAGAAGAAAATGGCAAATTGGTCATTGAGTTGCCCAAGCCGATCGGTCCAGGCGAAGTCACGATTACGGCACAAAACGGTGATGGCACAGAAAGTGATCCCAAAACCGTTAAAGTCCGTGAAAAAGTGGTCAAGCCCGATGCACCTAAGATTCAAGCGCCAAAAGAAGGCGGAAATACCTTGGTCATCGAAAAACCGGCTGACAATGTCACCCGTATTGATTTAGATGTGCCTGGAAATGGTTCAATTGAGTTACAAAAAGGTGACGACAATGTTTGGCGCGATCCAAGCAATCCAGCCTTAAAGGTTGAAGAAAAAGACGGCAATCTGGTGGTTACCTTGCCTGATCCCATTAAAAAGGGTTATGTGACAGGTACAGCCATCACGGATAAAGGCGTATTCAGCGAAAAAACTGAGGTTGAGGTTGAACCAAAAGCTGATCCGGTTGCACCCAATGTGACCCCGCCAACGGAAGGCGACCAAAAGCTCGTCATCGACAAACCCAATAATGACGTGACCAAAATTACAGCTAAGATTCCGGGCAATGGCACCATTACCCTCAAAAAAGATAAAGATGGCAGCTGGAAGCCCGATAAGGATGACGTCGGTGTAAGCGTTGATCCAGATGGTAAGATTACAGTTACTTTGCCGGCGCCGATTGCTCAAGGTGAAGTTGGCGTCGTTGCAGAAGACAATGTCGGCAATCAGAGCCCAGAGAAAAAAGTCAGTGTTACACCCAAGCAAACACAACCAGAAACTAAGCCGGTTGTGCCGACTGTACCAGCACCAACTGAAGATGATGATGAGCTCATCATTCATACACCGGATGAAAACGTGCATAAAATCATCGTCGCAATTCCAGGCAATGGAACGGTTACCTTGGTTAAAGACAAAGAAGGCAATTGGATTCCAGATAATGAGGCAGTCCATGTTTCTAAGGGCGATGGCACAATTGTTGTAACCCTGCCAAACCCAATTGCTAAGGGTGAAATTACCATTAAGGTTGTAGATGGAAATGGCAACGAGAGTGATGAAAAGAAGATTCAAGTGATTGAAAAAGGTCCCGTGGATCCGAACGCACCTGTTGTGCCTGAAATCAAACAACCGACTGAAGGGGATACCCAATTGGAGATTACGCCACCAGCTGAAAATATCACGAAAATTGTGGCGAAGATTCCAGGCAATGGTACGGTCACTTTGGTAAAGGACGAGGAAGGCAACTGGACTGCGCCAGATAACGAAGGCGTTGAAGTTGTTGTTGAAGATGGCAAGATTATTGTCAAATTGCCGAATCCCATTACGACTGGCGTGATTACCGCTACGGTAACCGATGATGCGGGAAATCAAAGTCCAGAGAAGAAAATTCCGGTTAAGTCGAAAGAAAAGCCTGTTCAGCCTGTGGAACCCACAGAACCGACCAAGCCAACTGAGCCGACCAAACCAACAGAACCGACTAAACCAACAGTACCAACTCAGCCGACAAAGCCGGTTAAACCACCTGTTCCAGAGGTGACACCACCGACGGTTGGGGATAAAGAATTGGTCATCACAGAACCAGATCCCTCAGTGGACGAAATCATCGCCAAGATTCCGGGCAATGGCACGGTTGTCATTGGTAAAGATGCAGATGGAAATTGGATTGTTAAGGATGGCAAACCGGGTACCAGCGTATCTGTTGAAGATGGCAAAATCGTTGTCACTTTGCCTGATCCGATTGAGCCAGGCAATATCACCATTACCACGAAAGACAACAAGGGTCATGAAAGTGATGAGAAGACAATTGAGGTTCAACCTAAGGTGGATCCAGTTCAACCCGAAAAAGTGGTTGAACCTAAAGAACCCATCCATGCCGTGGTGAATGAACCGGTTAAAGATGTCACGGTTGTTGTAACCGATGAAAATGGTAAGCCGGCAACACCAGGCACCAAAGTCTGGATTGAAGTACCGGGCAGCGATAAACTCATCGAAACACCTGTTGGTGATCAGGGTTTGGTAAAAATCCCAGAATTTACACCAACAACGCCAGGTAATCATGTCATTCGCTTCTTTAATGATCCTGATGGCAAGAACCGTATCGGCGAGGTGAAGGTGGTTGTTGTGCCGAAGGGCGCATTGCCGAGAACGGGTGAGCGCATGCCAATGGCACTGTATGCGATGTTATCAATCGCATTTGCTGCCGGCATCATGAAACGCCGCCGCAGAACACAAAAATAATCCGTGCATCAGCAGGATATAAGAGAATGGCCATCCGCTTGGATGGCTATTCTTTTTTTTGATTTGAACTTATCGCTGAGAGGTTTTATAATGTACATATCGTTTGTCGTACAGACACGCTCGTTGACGCGAGCCACCTTTTGGGGACTCGGTGCCACCGTGTATTACACTGTTGGAAAGGGTCCTTATGGGTGATTTTTTTCAGTCTTTAGGCCAGCATCTCTGGGATGGTATCCGCATTGGCGGACGAGATATTTCATCTGGCATTAAAGAAGCCATTAGCTTTGAACCCAAGTTTTATATAAACCTTTTTGGTATCCAAATCCCGGTAACTGATGCCATGATATCCATTGTGGTCACCATATTGATTCTCGTCATATTGGGATTTATTTTTGGTCGTAGACCCCAAATTAAACCGACCAAGCGTCAGGCACTGATGGAATCCATTTTTGAATTTGTCATCAATTTGTGTAAACAAAACGGGATGTCTCAGGAACAGGCGTGTACGTTGTTGCCGTGGACATTAACCTTGGGACTATACATTGTTGTATCTAATCTCGTTGCGATTTTGCATGTTAAACCCGCATCTAAAAATCCCATGTTTCCCATTTCGCTTGCGATTTTCACCTTAATCTTTGTGTTGGTCATGGGCATACGTTTCGCCGGGGTTAAGCGGTTTTTGTATTCATTGGTAGATCCCATGCCAGCAATGTTACCTTTTAATCTGTTGGATTACATCATTAAGCCGGTCTCTTTGGCCTTTCGGTTGTTTGGGAATATTTTTGGTGCTTATGTCTTGCTAGAGTTCATCAGTCTCATTATTCCGCTTATTTTGCCCAATTTATTTGGCCTGTGGTTCGATATTGGAGACGGTATTGTTCAGGGTGTTATCTTTATGTTTCTCAGTATTAACTATATTGGAGAAATTATTGAAAAAGGACATGCGGCTGAAAAGCGTTCGGCACAAAAACGGGCGCTCAAAGCGGCAAAGAAGTCCCATGCAAACTTATAAAATCAGTTCTATCGGCTTGGATAAAAAATATGTGTCAGAAAGAGGTTTAGAATGGATCACGGTTTAATTGCAATCGGTGCAGGTTTAGCCATTACTTTTGCGGCTGGCTTGGCAGGTTTAGGTATTGGTACAGCGGCTGGCAAGGCGTTTGATGCGATGGCACGCCAGCCGGAAATGTCGGGTAAGATTCAAAGTCTGTTGTTTGTGGCGATTGTTTTTATCGAATCATGCGCAATTTACGCCCTCGTGGTGTCTTTGCTACTCCTTTTTGTGTTTTAAAGACAAACTCATCTTGTCAAGATTTGCCAAATGAATTTGCAGACAGGCATTGTCATGTCGTAAAGCCGTAGATGCTTTTGTCTGTCTGGTTTTACGTTGACAGACGGACGGATTTTGTTTTGGCAACTGCTGACATTAGGAAGCGGGTTCATGATGATCAAATTGATGGCTACGGGCGAATTGAATGTGTTTTCGCCATCTAGCATTTCGGGTTATGTTGCAACAGCGATTTTAACGATTGTCGGTTTTTTAATCACGGTTTTCATCCTTAAGTTGCTGCTCTACAAACCGCTGTTAAAAATGATTCATACGCGTCAAGATAAAATGAATACCCTGATTCAGGAAACAGAACAGCAACATTCGGCTGCGATTGAAAAGCAAAAGCAGTTGGATGCCGCTTTGATCGATGCGCAAAAATCTGCTGGTGATCTTTTGGCTAAGGCAAGGGAGCAGGCACTCCGTCAACAGGAAACAATTCTTGACGATGCTAAGTTGGCGGCAAAACAAATGATCGAAAAAGCGCAACAGGAGCGTGAGCAATTATTGCAAGAGGATAAAGCGCGCATCTACAGTGAAGCGGTTAACTTGGCTGTTCAAGCAGTCGGGAGTATGGCGGCACAGCGCTATACAACAGATGAGGAATGGCAGAAAATGCGTGCTGTGTTAACAGATTATGTCGAAAAAACACAGGCAAATGAACTTGAACACGCGCAAAACTGATGTCTGATTGAATAAGGAAAATCGTATGAACATAGAACAAGATCTACAGGGTCAGACCATGGATATGGCGGCTTTAACCGATTTTGACGAACGGGTCACAAAGGCGCATGAGGCGGCCATTCAAGCGGCGGTGGCTAAGGCCGTCGAAAAGGCTGTTAAATTGATTCGCGTAC
>JAEZVR010000078.1 GCA_023420715.1 Bacillota bacterium
ATTACAGCCTACGCTGTCCGCGGATTAGATATGCATTCATCTTATGCGATCTATCAACTCTTGAATGAACAAAAGAAAAAAGGCGTTGCCATTGTTTACATTGGTGAAGATTTAGATGTTCTGCTCGAACTCTGTGACCGCATTATGGTGATGTGCCATGGTGAAGTGATGGATATTGTCGATGCAAAAACAGCAGATAAAGCCCAATTGGGATGGTTGATGGCAGGGCAGAAAGCACAGCAGGAGGTCAAGGCATGACGTTTCGTTTGATTCAACGAGAGCGACTGGGCTGGCCTTCAGTTGCACTGATCCGCGTCGGTGGTATTTTATGTGCCCTTGTCATTGCTGGCTTGTTTTTGACCCTCATGGGCTATGATCCGTTTGTGGCTTATAGCTCCATGTTTAAGAGTGCCTTTGGTTCAGCGAGCAATTTTAGAAGCACGCTTGTTACAGCCATTCCGTTGGTGACCATTTCCCTTGGTATCGGTATTGCTTTTCATATGGGATTTATTAATGTCGGTGGCGAAGGTCAATTATTGGCTGGTGCGGTATGTGCTACGGCTGTGGCACACCATTTGCCGATGTCTTTACCCATGCCCTTGATGCTTTTGGCGATGGCGGCAGCAGCCATGTTTGGCGGCGCTTTGGTCGCATTTATTCCGGGGTTGTTTAAGGCTCGATTTGGCGTCAATGAGACCTTGTTTACGCTTATGCTGAATTATGTGATGCAATATTTCGTCCAAATGCTTCGGACACATACGTGGAAAGATCCCAAGGCAATGGGTTTCCCCAAAATTGCTTCTGTGCCACCCAACGCTTTTTTACCCAAGGTTTTTGGGGTTCATATTGGCTGGATCGTTGCCCTTATTTTGGTTGTCGTGGTGTCTGTTTTATTGGCACGGACTAAAATTGGTTACGAAATTCGAGTGGTTGGTGCCAGTGTCAATACCGCACGATATGCTGGGATGAATGTCAGCAGGACCATTTTAATTGGTATTTGTTTATCGGGGGCGATTGCCGGCTTGACAGGCATGATTAAGCTCTCTGGAACGACCTATAATTTATCAGAAACCATTGGCGGTGGCAGCGGCTTTACAGCGGTCATTATTGCTTGGCTAGCCAAATTATCGCCCCCAGGTATTTTGCTTGTCGGTTTTTTGTTTGGGGCATTGACGCAAGGTGCTGTGGGTATGGAATTGGCGCTTGGCATTCCAGCAGCCGTTGCCGATGCAATCCAAGGTCTTTTGTTATTTGGCGCATTGGGCTCAGAGTTTTTTATTCATTACAAAATTGTCCGGCAAAAGCAGCCTAAGGCTGTCCCTGCAGAAGCAAATGGAAAGGAGACGGTTGAATGAACGGTACGGCTTTATCGATTGCCCTTTTATTGGCTTCTGGTATTCGTATTTCTACGCCCTTTATTTTGGGTACATTGGGCGAAACATTGACTGAGCGGTCTGGCCATTTAAATCTCGGTGTCGAAGGGATGATGATGTTGGGCGCAGCGATGTCTTATATTGTTTCGGTCTATACCCAAAATGTGATTTTGGCTTTTTTAGGCGGGATGATTGGTGCCATGTTTGGTGCGCTGATCTATGCATTCTTAACCGTCTCTTTGCGGACGAATCAGACGGTAACCGGTTTGGCCCTCACCATGTTTGGTGTCGGTCTGGGCAATACCATTGGTAAATTGGGAAAAGGGGCTGGTGTTCCAGAAACAGTGAGTCAGTGGTTTGCACATACACCGTTGGCATTGCCGGATGGCTTTGGAGAAGGTATTCCTGTTTTAGGGTCTTTATTGCGTTTTATCAATGCCGCTTTTTTAAATCACAATATTTTTGTTTACTTTACGCTGGTGCTGGCTGTTTTGATGGCGATTATTCTGTTCAAAACCAGTATCGGTTTGAATGTACGTGCTGTTGGGGAGAGTCCAGCGGCAGCGGATGCTTCTGGCATGAATGTGAACCGCATTAAATATTTGAGCATCTTAATTGGAGGTGCTTTTGCCGGATTAGCTGGCGCTTATTATCCATTGGTACATATTGGTACATGGACAGATAATATTACAGGTGGTCGCGGTTGGATTATTGTGGCTTTGGTTATCTTTGTTCGTTGGCATCCAATAAAAGCCATTTTTGGATCTTTCTTATTCGGGGTTTTGGACGTTATTGGCTTGCGTATCGCAACGCTGATCCCGGCTGTTGCCAGCTGGCCGATTTTCTCGGAATATGCCTTTAACATGTATCCCTATATCATGACAATTATTGTTTTGATTATCAGCTATATTCGGGGGAAGAAAGGTTGGATGGGACCTGCGGCTTTAGGTAAACCTTATTTTAGAGAAGAACGTTGAGTTCACGCCTTGTCAGACTAAGACAGAGCCTCTTGTTTTTTGGATCGCAGAAAGCTGCCCAGGAAAAAGAGGCTTTTTTTATGGGCGAATCCGTGGTGTAACGTCTGAAATGGGGTTGGATTTTGCGTTATAATACAAAGACCTACGGAATCGATAGAGTTGGAGAAAATAGACGTCATGTATCTGCCAACAGTTGGCTTACAAATTATCGATCAATTTGTAACGGGGATTCGCCAAGTTATGGACAACCTGCTGAATGGGTTGTTTGTTTTTGGGCGGGTTTGGGATATCTTTGGTATTTTCCTCGATATCAGTATTCTAACGGCTGTCTGTTATTTTGTTTTGAAACTGGTGCGGGAGACTCGCGCTTGGCAGCTGCTAAAAGGTCTTATTTTTATTATTATCTTTAGTTTTGTCAGCGATTGGTTAGGCTTGCAAACGGTCAACTTTGTTTTGTCGAGCACCATTTCTTTTTTGGCCATTGCACTGTTAATCATCTTTCAGCCAGAACTGCGTCGAGCACTCGAACGAGTGGGTCGAAAAACAGGTGGCTTGCTGACGAGTCCGACGGCATCTTTTTATACAGATGAAGATCAGTTAAAAAAATTTGCGGAGGAAATTACAGCGGCATGCAGTGCAATGGCTGCTGATCGGTGCGGTGCACTGATTATATTAGAACGAAATACACCCATGGGAGAACTGGCCGAACAGAAAAATGCGGTTTTAGTGGATGCAGCGATTAGTAAAATGAATTTGCTCCAAATTTTCTATGAAGGATCTCCAATGCACGACGGTGCGATTTTAATTAGAAGCGGACGAATCTATGCCGCGCGTTGTCATGTGCCACTTTCGGAGGACACTCGCGTTCGAGACGATTTGGGCACGCGTCATCGTGCGGCCATTGGTGCTTCGGATATGGGCGATGCAATTGTGCTGGCCGTATCCGAAGAGAGAGGTATGATCTCTTTGGCCCTCGATGGGCGGCTTTATCAGAATATTCAGCCAGAGCGACTGTGCCGTCTATTAATTAACTTACTCAAATCTAAAAAACAAACCAAAAAGCGGTTGTATAACGATTGGAAACGGCTTTTGCGTTTTCCAAATTCGAAACGTCTTCATGCGAATGAATGGCTGGAATCTGAACTGGTCGATTCGAACGAGGTGCTGAGCCGCCGCAAACGGCAAAATCGTATTTTATTGTATTTGGCTTTTCTCATTTCGGTGAGTCTGTGGATTTTTGTGCAAACGAGGACAAATCCCATCATTACCATTTCGATTTCTGTACCGGTTCAAATCGAGCATTTGGAATTATTAGAGCCTTATCAGTTGGATTATGCGCGCCAAGAGAATGTGGTCGATCTACAAATCCGCACGCGGCAGAAATACGAGAGTTATATCAATACGAATTATATTGTGGCGAGTTTAGATTTCTCAGATTTAAATATTTCCAATATTCGTCAAGCCATTGATTCTGGCAAACCGTCTGTGCAAGAAAAGCTTGTACCCCATGTTAAAGTTAACCAGCTCTTTGCCTCTGCTTATGAGGTGAACATCAAAACCCCATCTGTTTTTTATGTATCTTTTTATCCCACAAATCCAGAGGACGTGCAGTCTGCTTTGCCTGATACGACAGGATTTCCAGCTACCAA
>JAEZVR010000118.1 GCA_023420715.1 Bacillota bacterium
GGAAGAGTTCTTGTATTGGTCGATCAAAAGCTGAATGGTGGAAGCGAGGCTTTTTGACGAGCGGGCGACATAGGGGTATTCATCGACTGTAAGGATGATTCGTTCTTTTTCGGACAGCTTGAAGACATATTCCAAAGCCGCCTGAAAGGACAAAAAAGAGGTCACGGCATCCATAATACCTGTGTGGTAGCTCATTATGCTCTTGCTGAAATTTTCAAGATTCTGCTTGGCATTGCTTTCAACACCCATAAAATAGATTGCATTTTTATCGTCAATAAACTGGCTGATCAGCGCCGTTTTGCCGACACGGCGGCGACCGTATATGACGACAAATTCAAACTTACCCGATGCGTATAACTTATTCAGCGTCGCAAGTTCACGCTCTCTGCCAATAAACATGAATTACATCCTTCCATTGCAGCAACACGCATTGCTTATCGTATAACTAAATACAGTATAGCAGAAAATTAGTTTAGTCAATTATGATTGACCAAATCATAATTGACTAACTGAGGTTTGACAGACTTTTTAGTCTTTCAGACCGCTTTCAAAAGGTGCATCATCGCTGCAAAAGGTATCAAATATCTTTTTTGCGTCGAGGCGAAAGCCAACAATGAAAGAATCGAGGCCACTTTCGCCCATCAGTTCTCTGTATGCGTTACAGAAATCGAGAAACAATGCCTTGTCTCCATCACTTAAACGCTCGGTCTGCTTTGCTTCCAGGTCGTGTATGTCTTTTGAAAACTTAAAACGATGACTGCCCTTTCGGTATCCTCTTGCCTGCGGATCAAGATTTTGTAGTACAGCTCTTCCAAGAAATTTGTCATTACTTCACATCTCCTTCGCTGTCTAACGTGTGCAGGTCATGGATTTTCCTCCATCTTAAAAAAACTTTCAGGGTGCGGATATGTCCCAGTTGATTGCGTGTTCTTTTATGACAATACACCTCATATCTTGGTAAGCTTTGTCGGCATTCGAACTGTTCGTGTATTGCCTATTGATTTTTGTTCTTTCCAAAGGCTGAAAAATCGCTGATTGGAAGCGATGGGCAATTTTTTCAAAAAGTCCAGATTTCCTGCGGGTTTTCGGGCGTACAAGGCTGACTGAAACTGACAGCGGGAAACCTCGAAATGCGGTTGTCCGCAAGCGCACGTGGGTTCGAATCCCACCGCTTCCGCCAAAATAAAAGCGCCAAACCGTAGTTTGGCGCTTTTTGTTTTTTGTTCTGAATCAGTTAAAACGAGGCGACGTCGGCATCATAGTCCACACCAGGCACATGAAAACCAAAGAGTTGATAAAAATCGGTTAAATAGCCGTCGATATCGGCAACGGTTTCAATATTTTCTGTACTGACATCGCGCCAAATCTGGCAGATTTTTGCTTGAATATCATCAGAAAGTTCATAATCATCCAGACGTAGCCAGCCATTTTCATCCACCTGTGGTTCTTCGATATAAAGCTTGTCTTTAAACAGGCGAACCATTTGTTCAATGCAGCCTTCATGCGTGCCTTTTTCTTTCATGAGCTTATATAAAATGGAAACATAGAGTGACACCGAGGGAATGGCTGCACTTGCCTGGGTCACAACAGCTTTGTTAATGGCAACATAGGGTTTGAGCGCTTGGTCTGCAAAATTTGACTTGAGGCGAAGGGCTGTTTGGTACAGGTCTTTTTTAGCTTGTCCGATACTGCCGTCTCGGTAAATGGCAGCAGTAACATCTGGGCCAATATAGGAATAGGCAAGTGTAATGGCACCTTTTGCCAAAACATTTGCATCGGATAAGGCTTGAATCCAATCTTGCCAATCTTCGCCGCCCATGACTTTAACCGTAGCTTCAATCTCTTCTGGGGTGGCCGGTTCTAAGGCGGTTTGCCCAATGCTTTTGTCAGACAAATTTAACGTTTTGCCTTCGTAAGCATGTTCAATGGGTTTTAGAACAGAAGTCCACGTTTTGCCGTTGCGATCTGTTCGTCGAGGCGCGGCGAGGCTGTAGACAACGAGGTCAACTTCTCCCAAATCCTGGCGAATGGTCTCAATAACCGCGTCTTTGCAGGTTTGACTAAAGGCGTCACCATTCATTGTTTTGGCATAAATGCCTTCGGCGGTCAGGGCAGATACGAGTGCTGCATCATTATAAAAACCGGGGGTCGCTGTGCGTTTTCCGTCAGAAGGCTTTTCGAACATGACACCCAGTGTTTTGGCGCCCATACCAGCTGCGATGGCCATGCGGCTGGCTAATCCATAGCCAGTTGAAGCCCCTAAAATTAATGCTTTTTTAGCGCCGTTTTTTATGAGGCCATGTGTTTTGACATAATTCAAATCTTGGTGAACACGCTGCTGACAGCCAATTGGGTGAGCTGTCAGGCACAAAAAATTGCGAACTTTTGGTTTGATGATCATAATGTGCCTTTCTGTATTCCAATTTGTTTAAATATATTATATGCAGCTCTATTTGGAAACCGTGACAACATGTTAAATTTACCGCTTTTTATGGTAAACTTAATCGTCTAAATATGTTTTTCAGGGAGGTAGAGTATGATCTCAGCAGGCGACTTTAGAAATGGGATGACCTTTGAAATGGATGGAGATGTTTTCCAAGTCATCGAATTTCAACATGTTAAGCCCGGTAAAGGCGCAGCCTTTGTTCGTACGAAATATAAAAATGTGAGAACGGGCAGTGTGGTCGAACGCTCCTTCAATCCAAACGAAAAATTTGAGGAAGCCCGTTTGGAACGTCGTGATATGGCTTATTTGTACAACGATGGTGATCTTTATTACTTTATGGATAATGAAAGCTATGATCAATTGCCTTTTTCAGCAGAAACCATTGGTGATGGCCTGAATTTCTTAAAAGAAAATATGACATGTAAAGTTGTTTCTTATAAAGGCACCGTTTTTAGCGTGGAACTCCCGCTCTTTGTGGAATTAGAAGTGACACAGACAGAACCCGGTGTTAAAGGCGATACGGCTACGAATGCGACGAAGGCAGCGACGGTCGAAACAGGTGCTACGATTAAAGTACCGCTCTTCATTAATGAAGGGGAAATGATTCGTATCGATACGCGTACCGGTGAATATATGGAGCGTGTTAAATAAGATCTTGTGGATCCAAGGTCGAAAGGAACATTGACATGGGGGAATCATACCTGAATGCGGTCAAAGGCGAACGGTCGATGTCCCGCGGATTTATTGCTCAATATGCGGCAGAGGCCGCGCTTCAAACCGAAGGGGTCGCTCGTTTAGAACCCGGTGGCGCAGCAATGATTCGCGAGGCTTTAGGTATCGAGCCAGAAAGTCACGGCGTTCAGGTTTTTTTTCGTTCAGACGCGGAATCGGCTGTCTCAATTACTGTTTATGCGGTCATTGAATTTGGCCAAATGGTGCCAGAGGTTGCTTGGCGTATCCAAGAACAGGTTAAGGAAGACGTGGAACGCTACACGGATTTAATGGTGGAGACAGTTAACGTTCATGTTGTTGATATTGTTGCCCCGTCCGAACCCTTAGAAGATGATGAACCAGAAGCAATGACCAAGGCGTCGATGTAGGAGGATAGTATGCAAAAGCGTGTCAGGTTTATCTTGATGGTCTTTTCGATTTTTGTCTTTATTCTGGCTGGAGCCATTCTTTGGTTGATGATAGATCAGAGCTTCTTCTTTACGACGTTGACCAATATGCGGGCCTGGCTGCTCAAAAAAGGCATTGTGGCCGCCGTCATTGCAGTCTCAAGTCTTTTGTTTATTTTGTCTGTGTTTGGTATTCTCTATGCCATTTTTAGCGGACGACTGAAACGATTACAAGTCAGACAAAATGATAAAGGGCTGATTGTGATTGGGGTTGACGCCATTGAACACATTGCTTTGAATGCCGCTCAATTGGCTCAAGTCGGCGTAAAAACCGCCAAAGCTTCAGTCTATGGGTTGAACAATCAAACGTTGAAACTGGTGTTGAATGTCACCTTGTATTCCGATGTGGAAATTCAAACGCAAATGACTCACCTTCAAGATCGGGTGAAAAAAGATGTCGAACGCTATACGGGTTTACCGGTTTCAAAAGTGGAAGTCAAAGTGAATCGTGTCGAACGTATTGGTACAAAGATAGAGAATTGAGTTCAAGATGAAACGCCTAATCAAAGTCCTAATCAAGCAGCTTGATCGACAAAATGCGGGCTTAATCTGTGGCGGATTATGTTTTTGCATTGGCTTGATGTTTGCTATTTTTGGCTTTTGGAAAACGTTTTTTATTTTCTTATTTGCCATTTTAGGGTACATTTTTGGGGCTAAAATTTTATCGGATCCAGAACGTTTGCGGCGGGTTATTGATAAGCTATTGCCGCCTGGCCGGTTTCGCTGATCCAGATGAGGTGTTATTCATCAGAAGCATGCTTTTGGTCGTTTGGACCTAAAATCATGCGTCGGTAGATCTGCCCGTTTATAGGATGTGCAGCTGGATGAACAGTTAAAGGAGAACTTATGTCGATTCAATCGCGACGTCAAGCCAGACAGCGTGTTTTACAGTTATTGTTTCAATTGCATTTTCATCCAAAGGTACAGGATGTTCAAATTAATCAATGGATTGATACCCTTACTTTTCCGCCTGAGGGTGAATCTGTACCAGAAGACTGGCAGCTTGGCGATTATCCAGACGAAGCTGGCTTGAGGATTTCCGATCTGGATCGCACCTTTATCCGAGAATATGTGTTGTACATTCATCATCATCTGGCAGATTTGGATGCCTGTTATCAACCCTACCTGATCGGCTGGGATCTTGCACGCTTGCCGATTGTCGATCGTTGTATTTTGCGCTTGGCTTGCTATGAAATTACACAAAGAGCAGATATTCCTTTTAGCGTGTCGATTAATGAAGCGATTATTCTAACGCATTTATTTGGTTCAGATCGATCGCGCCGTTATATTAATGCCATCTTGGGCAAACTTGAAAAAGTGGCCTGCCCCAAGCTAGATGAGGTGACCAATTGACAACTGTTCCAATCGTAACCGTTTCGCAATTGAACCAATATATGAGCAAGCTGATTCAGGCTCAGTCCATCTTGCAAAAATTGAGGGTCGAAGGTGAGCTGGCAAATGTTAAACAATATCGCTCTGGCCACTTGTATTTCAGCTTGCGCGACCAAACGGCAACAATCAGTTGCGTCATGTTTGCAGGTGCTGTTCGCGCTTTGGATTTTCAGCCTAAAGATGGCGATCAGGTGGTTTTAGATTGTAAAGCTGGTTTTTATGAGCGGGACGGGCGCTTTCAACTCAATTGTCAACAAATGACCTTGGCGGGACTGGGCAATTTGTTCGAACAATTTGAGGCGATTAAACGAAGACTCGATGCGGAAGGTTTACTCGATCCGAGCAGAAAGAAATCCATCCCCCGGTTCCCAAAAACAATTGGGGTGGTCACCTCTCCTTCAGGCGCAGTTATCCGAGATATCTTAAATGTCTTGAAAAGACGTTGGCCTGGATTTCATTTAATTTTGGCACCCAGTGCGGTGCAGGGTGAAGGATCTGTTGATTCTCTGATTAATGGTCTAGAAAAGCTAGAAAGCTTAAATCGGTGTGATGTGATTATTATTGGTCGCGGTGGCGGATCAATCGAAGACCTGTGGTCTTTCAATGATGAGCGCTTGGCACGTCGAATTTGTACGGCAAAAGTTCCGATTATTTCTGCAGTTGGTCATGAAACCGATTTTACGATTTGTGATTTTGTTGCAGATTTGCGTGCGCCAACGCCTTCAGCAGCTGCTGAGCTAGCGGTATCGGTCAAGGCAGATTGGATTCAGCAATTGCAGGAATGTCGCAGACAGCTTGCCAGACGAGCTCAGCAATGTTTGTCATCTCATCAAAAACATTACGATCAATTGTCGCGATCTCCTGCATTGTCAAAGCCACAGTGGCTGATTACTGCACGCCAGGAACGTCTTTTTCAAATGCGCGATCTCTTAGAAAAGACCTTTCGCCTGCGCATCGAACAAGATCGCCGTCAATGGTATCGTCAAAGTGTTAAACTCGAAGCAATGGGGCCGATGAATACCTTGTTGAGGGGTTACGCGATGATGGTGGATGACACGGGCGCACCCAAAACAAGTATTCAGCAAATACAAGTGAATGCATCTTATCAGCTGTACTTGAAAGACGGTACTGTAAACATTCGAACGGAATCTATTGCCTCAGACTTACCAGAGTATTTGGCGGAGATACAGCAAAAGGATATAGGAGAAGAAAGATGATGCAAGCATCGGAAGCAGCGAATCCATCTGCCGATCAATCGAATATTGGCGATGCTTTGTCTTTTGAGCAAGCGCTGATTCAATTGGAAGCGATTGTTCGCCGTATGGAAACGGGAGAAGCTGGACTTGAAGAATCTGTTGACTTGTTTAAACAGGGAACTAAGCTTTCGCTGGCCTGTGATGCTTATCTAAAACAGGCAGAAACAGTTATTGAGCAATTGGTTGAATCACCAACGGGAGAAATCACACTAAAGCCATTTTCGGTAGAGTAACGACAATGTTGACTTTTAATGCTCAATTTGAGACCTATATTCGTCAAATAGAGGCTGCTATCCCAAACCT
>JAEZVR010000145.1 GCA_023420715.1 Bacillota bacterium
GAAGACTAGGCAGTTATCTCATGCACTTTGCAGATGCCCACCAAGTACCAGCAGGTGGTGCGTTAGCCGTTGATCGAGATGCTTTTTCCACAGCCATTACCGAAGCGATTCACGCCAATCCACTCATAGAGGTCATTTCTGCCCGAATAGACAAGATTCCCTCAGAGGATCAGCTTTGTGTTATTGCGTCTGGTCCGCTGACCACATCAGAACTTTTTGAAGACATTGCCAAACTTTGTCAACAAGAACATTTGTATTTTTTCGATGCGGCAGCACCAATCGTCAGCGCAGCTTCCATCGACCACACCAAGGTTTTTTCCCAATCAAGGTATGGTAAGGGCGGCGATGACTATCTCAACTGCCCCCTCAGTAAAGAAGCTTACGATCAATTTTACGAGGCATTAATCACCGCACAGTTGGCAGATGTCCATGATTTTGATCGAGAAGTGGTCTTTGAAGGCTGCATGCCCATTGAAACAATGGCTAAAAGAGGTCGGGAAACCCTCCTTTTTGGCCCCCTTAAACCTGTTGGACTCATCGATCCTAAAACGGGTAAGCAGCCATATGCCTGTGTCCAATTGAGACGCGAAAACTTAGCAGGAACCATGTACAATCTAGTCGGCTTTCAAACGCGCTTAACCTTTAAAGAGCAAAAACGTGTTTTTGGTCTGATTCCAGGGTTGGCAGACGCTGAATATTTGCGACATGGTGTAATGCATCGCAATACTTTTATGAACAGTCCGAAATGTTTAACCGCAGATTTTGCCTTTAAAGGGCGGAAAAATCTCTTTTTTGCAGGGCAGATCACAGGGGTAGAAGGCTATGTCGAGTCTATCGCTTCCGGTTTTCTTGCTGGTATAAATGCGGCCTACAAGGCTTTGGGCCAGGAGCCGTTCATTTTGGGATCAGAAACCGTTATCGGCGCCCTCTCCCATTATATTTCTGATCCATCTGTCGAAAATTTCCAACCCATGAATGCAAATTTTGGCTTAATTAAACCACTTGAGGAAAAAGTCAAAGGGGGCAAAAAAATACGTTACCAAGCCTATGCCAAACGGAGCTTGGCGACAATCGATCAAATTGTTGTTTAAAAAGGAGCTGCTACGGTCAGCTCCTTTTTAAACGCAATAAATCTGTCATGCTGTATAATCCCGGCGGTTGATTCACTAAAAATGCACTCGCTTTCAGCGCACCTTGGGCAAAAACATCTCTCGACTGGGCTTGATGTGACAGCTTAATCACTTCTTGATGACCGGCAAACCAAATCTCATGTTCTCCGACAATGCTGCCGCCCCGGATCGCAGATAGGCCAATTTCTTCACAAGCTCTCGGCTGACTGCTCTGACTACGGTCTGTACAAAGCGTCGGAGTCGGGTTGACGTGGGATTGTATTTCGTGCGCGATTAAATAGGCAGTGCCAGAGGGGGCATCCACTTTATGTCGGTGATGCGCCTCAATAATCTCGATATTAAAATCCGGATAGACCACCGATGCACACGACTTTGCCAATTCAATCAAAAGATTAATGCCCATCGAAAAATTTGCAGATTGAAAGATGGGGACTGTTTGACTCAGCTGCCTAATTTTTTCTTGTTGAGCCTTAGACAAACCGGTTGTAGCGATGACAGCAGGGCATTGTTTATTTGCAATCAATGTAATCACCTCATCCACAAAACTGGGATGACTAAAATCAATGAGACAGTCAAAGTCGACAGATACAGATGCCGCCTGAGCATAAAGTGGAAAATCAGGATCTTCTTGACGATCTAATCCCCCAACAAGGCAATAGTCTGATGACTGCTGAACCAAATCTTGAATGACGCGTCCCATTTTCCCATTGGCACCGCTTAAAAATAATCGAATCATCTACTTGTCCTACCCCAATAATCCAAATTGCGCTAAACATGTTCGTAAATGCTCAAGCTGTTGTGAATTTAAATCCCCAAGTGGCAAACGACATGGTCCTACGTTAAACCCCATTAAATTGAGCGCCGTTTTAACCGGAATGGGATTTACATCCATGAAAATCGCTTTTACCAACGGATTCAAAAGTATTTGAGTCGTTCTCGCCTCTGTCACATTTCCAGACAAGTAGGCGTGTGTCAAGGCAATCATTTTTTCCGGATAAATGTTTGCCAACACCGAAATAACACCTTTTCCGCCCATAGACATGAGTGGCACAACCATGCCGTCTTCACCAGAATAGAGATCATAACGGTCACCGCAAGATTCATAGATATCGACCAGCTGGCTCATATTACATTCCTTAATGCCAACAATATGTTCAATATCTGCTAGAGCTCGGTAGCTCTCAGGGTTTATATTGAGCTGTGTGCGGGAAGGAACATTATATAGAATGATGGGTATGTCGACCGCTTTAGCGGTTTCTCTAAAATGTTGAACCAGTCCACTTTGGTTGGTTTTATTGTAATAAGGGGTCACACATAACAAAGCATCTGCACCTGCCGATTGAGCAGCTTTCGAGAGCGCTGCACCATGATGTGTATCATTACTACCAGTACCTGCAATAACCGGCACGCGTTTATTGACGCGACAAACGGTTTGGCGAATCACCTCGATGTGTTCTTCATCTGGCATGGTAGACGCTTCGCCTGTCGTTCCAGCAACGACGATCGCATCGATGCCTTGTTCAATTTGCCAATCAATCAATCGCTCAAGCGCCGCATAATCGACACCATTTTCCTGAAAAGGTGTAACAATGGCAACCGCTGTTCCTTCAAAGACGGTTTGAGGTCGCATGAATCTGCCCTTTCTTAGATCACTTTAGCAAGCTAAATTTTTTGATCATTTTATCACAGTTTTTCTTTCAGATGGTGGATGTGTTATTTTAAGATGATCAATAAGGAGCAAAAATGAACACCAAAGATTTTGATTACAATTTGCCAGAGGCTCTCATTGCGCAACACCCCGCGACTAAGCGAGATGAATCCCGTCTGCTGATACTAGAAGGAAAAACAGGTGGATTGACAGACAGCACCTTTAAGGATGTGATCCATTTGTTCAACCCAGGTGACTGTCTAATCTTAAATAATACAAAAGTATTGCCAGCGCGCTTACTTGGACATAAAAAAGATCAATCTACACCCGTAGAATTTTTATTGTTATCTCGGCAAAATGAGACAGATTGGGTGGTTATCTGTAAACCAGGCAGACGACTTAAGGCTGGTGCTGAAGTGGTTTTCTCACCGGAATTAAGTGCAACCGTCTTGGCGGTCCATCCCGATGGCAATCGACTGGTTCGTTTCCATTTTTCGGGCATATTTGAAACGGTTTTAGACGCTGTCGGTCAACTGCCGTTACCACCTTATATTCATGAAACACTCAAAGATAAAACCAGATATCAAACGGTTTATGCCAAATGGTCTGGCTCTGCCGCAGCACCCACTGCAGGTCTCCACTTTACACCAGATCTTTTATCGGCATTAGAAAAGAAGGGCGTGAATTTGGTTTATGTCACCCTCCATGTTGGCTTAGGAACCTTCCGTCCAGTTAAAACAGATCGGATCGAAGATCATCACATGCATGCAGAATCTTATTAAATTGATGCCAAAGCTGCGGCACAAATCAATGCTGCCATTGCCAATCACCAACGCATCATCTGTGTGGGTACCACGGCTTGTCGCGTACTGGAAAGTGCACAAACAGATGAAAAAGGCCACATAATACCGCAGCACGGTGAAACAAGTATTTTTATATATCCCGGCTATCGATTTAAACGCATGTCTGCACTAATTACAAACTTCCACCTGCCCGAATCCACGCTTATAATGTTGGTTAGTGCCTTTGCAGGTCATACACAAACAATGTCAGCCTATCGACATGCTGTCGAAAACCAATATCGCTTTTTTAGTTTTGGGGATGCGATGTTTATCACAGGCGAACATTTACCTTTATGTCAAGAAGAGAGATTAACATGAAAGCTGCAGTAACCTATGAATTACAACATGTCTGTCAACAAACAGGCGCTCGAGCTGGTATTGTTCATACACCGCATGGTTCTTTTGAAACCCCAGCTTTTATGCCAGTTGGCACACAAGCGACCGTTAAAGGGTTGTCACCCGAAGAAGTTTCTGCCACAGGCGCAGGTATTTTGCTTTCCAATACCTATCATTTATGGATGCGTCCAGGTCACACCTTAATTCAAAAAGCAGGTGGATTACACAACTTTATGAATTGGGAAAAACCCATCTTGACCGATAGCGGCGGTTACCAAGTCTTTAGTTTTTCCGATCGGAGACATATTACGGAAGAAGGCGTTCAATTTAAGTCTCACATTGATGGTTCACGGCATTTGCTCACGCCTGAGCAATCAATGACGATTCAACATGCGCTAGGTTCGGACATCATGATGGCCTTTGACGAATGCACGCCCTATCCGGCTGATCGAACCTATGTTAAAAGTTCACTAGAACGCACAATCAGATGGCTGGAACGCTGTATCGAGACGCATGACAAAAGCGGGAAAGCGAATCAACAAGCGCTGTTTGGCATTATTCAAGGTGGTATGTACGCGGATTTACGGCAAGAAAGT
>JAEZVR010000009.1 GCA_023420715.1 Bacillota bacterium
TGGATAGAATTCTATAGAGATTTTGAAAGAAGATAAATCATAATTTGATCCAGAAAAACCATTGACCATGGGCAACACCCTCTCTGCCTAAGTTTGAGTCAAGCCTTCGGTAAGTTGACCTTTTAAAGCCTCGATGTTGTCTTGCAAGGAAGAGATTTGTCCTTTGAAAGTTTTGGACTGAGCTTGTATTGCGCCGTGAAACCTACCGCCTGCAGAGGTATACGACTCAAACGCATCACGACCATCTCAGCTGAGATCGCACCTTTACTCATCTTGTCTTTGAGCTCACCGATCGACTTGCCGGTCTTGTGGCTGATTTCTTCAAACGGGTTAAACCCAGCATTAATCATCTGCATTAACTCCTACAGAGGCCTAAGTACCTGGTTTTTCGCCGTCAGAGATGCTGTGGACTTCTCGTTTCGCCCAAACTCAGAAGCCACCAGCTTC
Source organism: Bacillota bacterium (assembly GCA_023420715.1). Classification (GTDB taxonomy): domain Bacteria; phylum Bacillota; class Clostridia; order Saccharofermentanales; family Fastidiosipilaceae; genus JAEZVR01. The sequence goes on from JAEZVR010000009.1 coordinate 448, forward strand.
AGCTCACTGCCCAAAACCATCATCAAACGGTTAATATCAGTGATCGCACACTTGAACGCACACTCACCCTCAAGACCAATCTTGAGATCAAAAGACGAATCAGCATAGATATCCCACCTCCTTTCAAGGACTTGACGTGTGTAGCGTAAAAGACTGGTTTAGGCCAGTAACAAATAAGGAACTTTCATCGGCTACGGCGTCGGTTTTTCTGATGTCTAAGACGCGTTATGGCGCGGCTGTGACGGAGCGAAGCGCAATGCAGATGACGGCGGTGTATGCATGTTTGCGTATTTTGGCGGAGTCCATCACAGGCTTGCCACTTTCCCTTTATCGCTATTCAGCAAGTGGTGGTAAGGAGAAGGCTACGTCGCATCCGTTCATCCTTGATAAAAGCTCCCTTTAGAGGGAGCTTTTTCGTTGGGTGAAAATCTGCGAGATATGTCAACAATCTTTTTTTTCGATGGCTTGAATTGCCTGAATCAGCGCATGGCGCAACCCGTTTTTTTCGAGTGCGGCAACGCCTTGAATGGTCGTCCCGCCGGGGGAACATACGGCATCTTTCATGAGGCCAGGGTGCAGGTTTGTCTTTAGGTGGGTCAAAGCTGTGCCGGCCATAGCTTCGGCGACCATTTGGTATGCGGTTAATCTTGGCATGCCATGTTGGACAGCAGCATCACCGAGCGCTTCGATGATCATGGCAAAAAAGGCTGGCGTACAGCCCCCCATGGTTCCGCCTAAAGAGAGCAAATGACTGGGTAAAGGAAAAACGGAGCCAAGATGATGAAGTAGATCTAAAACGGCTTCTTCATCTTGCAAGGTCGTTTGAGCTTCATAAGCCATAACCCCCTGATGGATGCAGACAGCTGTATTTGGAATGCAACAGGCAATCTGAAGGTCTGGAAATAATGATCGATATCTGGCGGTATCCCAACCTGCCGCAACGGAAAGAAAGCGAATTGTTGAGGGAGCTGTTGCGGTCTGTAATGCTTCTCGCACGACGGTTTCGACAGCATTCGGTTTAACCGCGATCACCACGAGATCGGCTTGGTTCACAACAGATTCGATTTTTTCAACGGCTGAGATGTGGCGTATGCCGATTTTTTCTGGCAATTTATCAAAATGTGCTGCACAGGCAAAAAAAGACAGCTGCGCTGTTTGGGGATGGCTTAACCAGCCGTCTGCCATGGCCTGGGCCATATTGCCAAAGCCAATGAAGCCAATAGATTGAATGGAAGTTTTTTTCATGATTGCCTCTATCTCTATAAGGTGTTCATTAGCGTCATGCTATCTGATGCATGTCTTTTTTTCAAGCTGTGAGGCGGTAGGTATCCATCTAAAACAAAAAAGCGGCATCTTAAAAAGATACCGCTTGCCAAGGGAATCGGTTATTTAACCCAGCATGGCTTTTAAGAACCAAATTCGCTTGTTGTAGCTATCTACATGACCTTCGAACATGCTAACCGCTGAGAACCAACCTTCTTCGTCACTGACTTTACGGAGTTCAGTTGCCTGGGTGCGCAGATTTTGAAGATCTTTTTCCAAAATATCACGGATTTCTGGCACGCTGAATCTGCGGGATTCGACCTCTTGAATGGTGGCGTTTTCGAGATAGTCTTTCATCCGGCCGTCTGGCATCAAATCATATTTTTTCAGATGTTCTGCGACATTATCAAAATATTCGAATAACTCGTTGTAAATCTCTTCCGTGTAGTTATGAACCTGTACGAACTCTGGACCTTGGACATTCCAATGCAGATTGTGCAATTTAATATTCATGACAGCCAAATTAGCGAGATATTGATTAAAATCTTTTAAATATTTCATGTTATATCCTTTCTTTGAATTGATAATGCATTACGGAGCTTCCTCGGCAAAGAATTATCATTTGCTAACTTAAGACTATTGTATGTACTGAATCGCATTTGGTCAATTGATGAAATGACAGATTAAGCTGATCAGATAAATGGCTTATTAGTATAAGTTATCAATAATAGTTTACGATCTGTTCAAAGACTGATGCCAGCCTAACAATCGCCAATGGTATCGCATAAGGTTTCAATTTCTTGAATGGTGTCTCCAATAAAGGCAATTGTATCGCGCAATGGTCGATCGGTTCGGATATCTACACCGGCAGACAGGGCAAATTCAATAGGTGTTAACGAGCCACCTGCTTTAAGGGTTTTGATCCAGTCTTCAATGGCTTTTTCACCTTCTTTTTCAATCCGTTTCATAACGGCAGTGGCAATGGTTAAGCCAGCGCTGTAGGTGTATGAATATAGACCGTCATAATAGTGCACTTGGCGCATCCAGGTGAGCTCACATCCGGGATCATAGACAATGCTGTCTCCCCAAAATGTCTTTAATTGGTTCAGATAAATTTCAGAAAAATCAGCCGCGCCTAGAACTTCTCCCCGATCAATGGCTCGGTAAACTTCTCGTTGATAGGCCGCCTCTAGAAAATGCGTGACGAAATTATGAAAATAGGTCTTTTCGATTTGACTAGCCAATATCCAACGACGGAAACGCAAATCCTGTGGTTTTTGTGACTTCAAATACTTTGCTAAAAAGAGTTCGTTACAGGTTGATGGGGCTTCTACCTGATACATTGAACAATCCGTATTGAAATAGTTTTGATATTGCATGGCAAGGTTAAAATGGCCGGCATGTCCGAGCTCGTGTGCGAGTGTAAAGACTTCGTCCATGTTGCCGTTCCAGTTTAATAAGATAAAACTGCCATGACCATAAGGCGATGCACAGTATCCGCCACTGCTTTTTCCAGCATTTTGTGCGTAATCGATGCGACGATTATTCAACATCTGATCGATTATGTCACGGTATTCGGAGCCGAGGATACTCAGGGATTCTAGACACATGCGCTTGGCCTCTGGAATATCGATTTTTGGCGCATAAGCGGCATCTAGCGTAAGTTTAAGATCCGCATAATGCATTTTTTCTAATCGATGCATCCGCTGGAGACATTTGGCAAAACGGCGCATGTGGGGTGCTAATTCTGTCATTGTGATGTCGATTTGACGATGATATAAGTCAGGCAGGACGTCTTGTTGATCGAGTAAATATTCAATCACAGACGGATAGCCACGCAATTCAGACAATATTTTCTCTTTTTGAATCTGTGTAAAATAGTTTTGACCAATCGTGTTTTTAAACTGGCTTAAGCCTTTAGAAAAACTGGCAAAGGCTTTACGTCTCAGATTCGTATTTTCTACAGAACAAAGGTTATTTTCATAGCCCACAAAACTGTTTGCCTGTGGCCCCTCCGGCATTTGGATATCTGGAAAATGGAAATCCGTTGCTCGGGTCAGGGTATAGGTTCTTTCCGGCGCATTTAAAACAGGTGACAAAGTCTTTAGAACACGCTCGGTTTCTGGTTCGAGTTGATGTGCTTTTTGTCTTAATAAAGCTCGAATTGTCTGACGGTATCGCTTGTCTTTTTGGATGACTGCTTCTAAAAGATTGATATCTAGGGTTAATAACGCGCTCTCAACGAAACTTAGTTGAGCATGGCATTGGGCTAAGATATTTTCGGCCTGTTGACTCATGCGTGCTGCTTCGCGGTCGTTACGATCGACATCACTTCTTAAAGCAGGATAAGTGGATAGACAATCAAACGCCTGAGTAATTTTTTCTAAATCTGTATAAAGTTCGATGATTTGATCGGCAGTGGTGAATGCCGAAATCTTGTGGTTGTAGCGTTGCTTAAAAGCTTCGACAGCTTTTTGTTGATCCTCGAGTGCCACATAAAAGGCCTGATCATTGGAAAAAAGATGTCGGGGATCCCAACATTGTTCAGTGGGTATTTCATTGCGTTTTGGGAGGGACATAAGTATTTCCTTTCGTTTAAAACACGATAGAGGGGTGATCCAAGCTATTTTTTTCGTATTCTAGCACAGTAAAAGGAATCTTTTGGTCTGTGTGAAATCACACCGATCAGTTCACTAAAAAATGGCATTTTTGAGATCAGTATCGCGAATATTTCGTTAGCGATGGATAGAAAGTAGGTAGATATATGATTTTGTATCAAGGAAGCACATTGATTCATCGGTCAGAGCAACTGTTCACCTCTGCGGAACAGGAAGTATCTCGGGTGGTTTTAAAGGCGGGAGACGGACTGGCAAGACATCAAGTCAATAAGACGGTTGTTGTTGTACCGATTCGAGGAAAAATTCATTTCTTTGGGGAAGATCATGACGCAATTCTCACCCCAGGCTCTATTGTACGGATGTTGCCGAATGAACCTCATCATTTAGATGCGATAGAAGATTCTGAGTTTATGGTCATTAAGTCCGCTTTGGCTGTAACGGAATCATGATTTTTGGCGGTTCATTTTCTGGTCTTTGACTCCGAGTTGTTTTATGCTAACCTATAAAGGGTTAGCATCAGCTAATTACTTAAAACAACATGAATTTGTCAATGTCGATTGGTAATAAAGGAGGATGAAGAAGAAGATGAAACCTAAAATCCGAACGGTTCGCTGTGTATGGGCAATCATCTTTACCCTAATTTTTATTTTAGGATTGTTGCCCATTCCACAGATATATGCAGCGGGAACCTATAAAATTGAGGATACCAGTTATGGTTTTGATCAATATTTGCTTTGGGCGAAGGGTCAATCCGCGGATGAAATCTGGGTCAGCGTGAACCATCGTGAATTGAATGCCTCAAGGATCGATTGGGATGTTAAGCAATTAAAAGGTTACCGAAAAACCTTTTTTGAAGCGGGTGTTTTTAACGCAAAGGTGGGTGGATACAAAGCGACAGAAAGTTTGGTTTTGGCAACCCCTAACGCACTAACCGTTTCTGATTTAAGTTTTGTGACAGATGGACAACTGATCGTCGATACGGATACAACTGTTCATTTTGAAAATGTGTCATTCAAGGTGGCACCGACGATTAAAGGCTATGCGACTTTTCATAACTGCACATTTCACGATGGCAAAGTAAAATTAGAAGGTGGTCGTGCAGAATATACTGGCAGTACGACACCGCCGATTGAAGAGGGTACTCCAGCTGTCACGCACACGCCTCTCGATTTACAATTGTCCTCGTTAACTGCGACATTGGTTCAGGGTGAACCGGCGGATCTTTCTTTGGGCTATGAATTAACAGGCAGTCAGAAGGATTCTGCGGTTGTAGAAGCAAAATTCTCCTCGCTCATCGATGGTTTGTCGATCCGTATCGAACCCACGAAACAGCAGCTTGTGATTAGTGGGCGGGCCAATCAGCATGGTCAAGTTAAAGTGATTGTTGTTGCAAAGGGGAACAATCCGGAAGAACAGGTTGAAAAGCAAATTAACCTAACCATTTATCCCAAGATTCGTTTGGAATTGCCTGATACGCTTTTTGTGACGACCAAATATGCGACACAATATCAGCAAAGTCTTAAACCAAAAATTGTCGTTGGCGATAACCCGCCCCAGGATCTCTTGACTTTTATGCAGCAGGATGAAGATGGCCGCAAGGTCGATGTCCAGAAGGATTTAAAAGTTGTGACGGATCAGGGTCTACCAAACGGTTATCGTGCCTATTGGTTGTATGATGGCATTACCGTTGCAGGAGATCATGCAAATCCCAAAGGAAAGTATCCGATCGCGCTTGAACTCACCGTTAAAGGTCAAACGGTTCGTTCAAATGCGGCCATACTCACGGTCTATGATGGGGATGAAACGCTAAAAGAACAGCTTGAAACAGTCTATTTTCAAGAACTCAAAGCACCCGCTACCTGGGAGATGGTTCCCTATTTTATTCGACGTTCAGCAGGTGCCGTCATACCAAATTCTTTAAAACGATTCACTGGATATGATCAATCTTCTGCCGCGGCCGAGCGTGAATCTGCACCTGGAGGCGCCGTGATGATGTCTCGCTCCAATGCTCGTGCTGCTGCAGCGAGATCCGCCCATGTAGATGCTGTTACCATGGCAACCCCTGGTGGCGGTGGGATCAATATGCCTGGTGATGGCGGAGCGGGTGGCAGTACCAATTACACCGGTGTGCTTGGCGTGGATGAACCTGGGAACTATGCGACGGATGAACTCATCATCCCAAAAGGTACGGATACGGTTTTTGAACATATGAAATTTCTCTCCAGTATCAAAATTATCGTGCAAGATGGTGGGAAATTAACCTTAGACGATTCTGTCAGTTACGGAGATATTATTGTTGAAAAAGGTGGCACCTTATCTGCTCGCAATGGCTCTTCCATGGTCGGCCAAATTATTTTTAAAGATGGCTCTGTGATGGAAAATTTGGAAATTAAGAGTCATGCGAATCACTTAAGGGGTGACAATACAAAGCGTCCAGTTAAGGAAGCTGTTGTTCGAATTGAAGGTACAGTCGAAGCGCTTGGTACCAATGTCATCACTGGAGATGCGGGTAATCGAGATCATCTTGGGCGACAAAAAAGTCAAAATGCCATTTATCTTGCAGATGGTGCGAAATTGAATCTTCCAAGCGGCTCTACCGTAACTGCAAATGGTGGAAATTCATTAGCTTATACGCGCGAAGGCGGTGACGGCATCGTCATGGGGCGTTCGGCAGAGGTATCAGGCGCCGGTACGCTCATTGCGAATGGTGGGCTTGGCTATGAAGATCGGGGCGGACAAGCGGTAGTCGGCCCGACAGCAGATGAAGATCAAGATGTACCCGGTATTTTATCTGTTGAACATCTGCGTTTAGCAGGTGGGAATGGTGCATCTGTTATTGGATTGCCTGCTCCTGGCGGCTATGTAACCACTGGTTATCTACGTATCTTGGATCAAACTGATTTGACCGCTGAAGGTGGTATGGGGTTGAAGGCTAATCGCGAGCCAGGAGAACGGGCAGAGACCTATGATCCCAATTATCCAAATCCTCTAAGTCAGGAAAATCCGGTTGATGAAACTGTCCCTGAAACGCCAGTTGAAGATGGCGCTCCGACAGAGGATAGCAAGCCGACAGAGGACGGCAAGCCGACAGAGGACGGCAACCCGACAGATGACGGCAACCCAACAGAGGACGGCAACCCAACAGAGGACGGCAACACAACAGAGGATAGCAAGCCGACGGAGGACGGTGTTCCAGCAGAGGACAAAGCGCCGGCAGAAGGCAAAGTGCCAGCAGAGGGCATTAAACCAGGAGCTGGAAATAATCAAAAGCAAACACCAAAGCATGAGCGAGATCAGGCAGTTGGTCGTCATCCGATGCCCAGAACGGGTCAAAGAGAGGATAGTGCTACGATCAGTCTGGCCTTAGGCCTCGTTTTGGGCAGTGTTTTGATGGGGCTAAAACATCAATTGCGAAAGAAAACACAACACATGGATTAGGATTTTAAGCTTCGTATGAATAAAAGACCACTTTCGAGTGGTCTTTTGCATTTGTGACATAAATTTATTTAAAATATAGATGTATTTGGCGGTAACATGATGAAGCAGGTGACAAACATGCGCAGATTACGTACATTGATTATCCCGATTGGTCTCTTCGTTTTAATTCTTTTTTCGCTTGTAGCGCCATACATCATGCGCATACAGGTTCAGACATACTATTATTCACCAGAGCAAGTGATTTTAATGCGTAAGGCAGGGGAAGAGACATCGCGGCTGTATCAGGAAAAAACACAGAATCACACTTTAGATATACCCGGTAAGCAGGGCGATGCAAAAGAAGCTTCTGTTATTCCCTCGCCTGTTCAAGGGGAGACAAGATTAGGAGAAGCAGGTGATTATATCGTTTGGGAGCAACACGGTGGACGGCAGAATGGACGTCAAAAGGTTGTAAAAGTGGTTGATAATCGATGGCAGACAATTGAAGATCATCAAAAAGATCAGAAGATGCTTCATGCTGGTTTACAGCATTTCGACAATGATTGGCAGTATAAGAAGGGTGTGAAGCTTTATCGCCCCAATCGTCATACGGATATCACGGATATACAGCCTAGAGATTTGATGGATGCTTCTCAGGTCACATTTGTGACCATGGTTCACTAGGTTGATGTGACATTTGAGGTTTGCAAATTATTTAGAATGTTAATTAAAAATACATGCTATCATCAAATAAATAAATGGGGAAATATTAGCGGAAAATCAAAATTTAGGAAAGGATACCGAATACCTGCGTAGCCTACAGATCGAAGATGGTCGTTTACCTAAAAAATACCTCTACAGCCAGCACCCTTAGCGTGCTGGTTTTTTGTTTGGATGCATTTGATCGATGAATACCTTATAATGGTTTCAATTTTTAGGTTCTTTGAGGAAGGTTAGCAGATATGAATGCATTGAATGATATCCTCGTCGTGGTATCAGGTTTTATTTATAGCCATATCTTAATTTTGCTCCTGGTTTCGGCTGGTCTATATTTTACGTTGAGAACACGCGCTGTCCAGATACGTATGTTTGGGCATATGTGGCAAACGATTATGAAGTCTCGAACGGTTGAAGGTGATGGAATATCTTCTTTTCAGGCTTTTGCGATTGGGATTGCATCTCGTGTGGGTACTGGGAATATTATGGGCGTAGCCCTGGCACTTATTTTGGGTGGCCCCGGTGCTATTTTTTGGATGTGGGTCATTGCCCTAATTGGTATGGCAACTGCTTTTATTGAAGCGACTTTGGCGCAAATGTTTAAAGTTCGGGCAACAGACGGTACATTCCGCGGCGGCCCGGCATACTATATCCAACGTGGGTTGGGTAAACGGCGTTGGGGGGTTGTATTTGCCTGTTGTCTGATTTTTACCTTTGGTTTTTCATATAATTTAGTGCAAGCCAAAACCATATCTGGTGTCCTGCAATCCACCTTTCATTTGCCCGCATGGGTAACGGCTGTTGGCCTCATCCTCTTATGTGCCCCTATTATTTTTGGCGGGATCAAGCGCATTGCACAAGCGGCGGCTGTCATTGCTCCGCTCATGGCTTTTGTCTATATCGGATTGGCACTGGTGATTATTGTCATGAATTATAAACAAGTGCCTGGGGTGTTCTCTTTGATTTTCTCCACCGCATTTAAACCCATGGCTGTGGGTGGAGGCATTGTCGGTGGATTAAGTGCAGCTGTTTTAAATGGTGCAAAGCGCGGTCTGTATTCCAACGAAGCGGGTATGGGTTCTGCGCCTAATGCTGCGGCGACTGCAACTGTGGCACATCCGGTTCAGCAGGGCTTAATTCAATCGATGGGTGTTTTTGTCGATACGATTTTAATTTGTTCCGCAACGGCTTTCATCTGCATTATTTCAGGGGTTTACCAGCCGGGAGTGACAACAGATGCCCTTGCTCCAGTACTGACGCAACAGTCCATCGCGGCACAGCTTGGCGATTGGACCAAAATTCCAGTTGCACTGATTATTTTTGTCTTTGCCTATTCGTCAATTTTAGGTAATTACAGTTATGCAGAAGTGAATTTGGATTTTATTCGCGGCGTTGGAAAAAATAATTTGGCATTGCGTCTATTCGCTGTTTTAGCCGTTGGCTTAGGTGCAGTATTAGAAATGGGGTTAACTGTAAATTTGGCAGATTTATCTCAAGCCACGATGGCTGTGATTAATTTGGTCGCCATTTTCCTCATGGGTGGTTGGGCTGTTGCCGCTTTGCGCGACTATGAGCGACAATGGGTTAAAATTCGTCAAGGCGAATCCCATATGCTGCATTTTAGAGGAATTAAGAATCCGGATCTTCCAAAGGACCTTCCAGAATCGGTTTGGGTAGAGGATTTTTCCCGCTTCTCTGAAAATCATAAATGTTTAAAATAGCGTAATTGTAAGGGTTTTGATCTTATAGAAAATAAATAAAGTTTTGAAGAGGGCAAATAAACGGCACTCAAAACGGCACTCAAAGGTCAATGATCGCCTCAAAAACGGCATTCAATTTTTGCGCCATTCTATCATCTTCTTTTTCTTTTCTTCTAATTCAGTTGGGGTTAATAGAATGTCGTGAACATAAACCTTATCTGTGTCCATCTTCTTGGAGTGGCCGTAGAGCGCTTTTAATTTTTCTAAATCTTCTTCGGTTTTTAAACGGCTGTAGCTGATGAATGTATGGCGTAATTCGTGGATGGATATATC
>JAEZVR010000085.1 GCA_023420715.1 Bacillota bacterium
GTATCGGGCTGCTAAAGCCGGCACCTATGAAGCGACACTGACCTACCGCAGTGGCAGTGCCCAAAATGCACTGAATTGGTCGGAGCAAAATGGCAAAATCGCAGCGGGTGAATCCCTTGTGGGATCAGAAGATAACAACAGTCAAGTGACGCGCACCAAAACCTTGCAATTCCAAGTCGTCAAACCTGGTGACGGTATCCTCATCTTTGCGGCACCAGCTGGCAATGCCCCGCAGATGGATAAAATCGATGTCCGCTTTATCGAGGAACTCAAAGAAACCTATACCATTCATGTCCAGACAAAGGGCGATGGCGGCACCTTAGTTGGGGATGCCACACGTACTGCAAAAACAGGAGATGCCTTGTCCATCGACTACAATCTAAAAGATGGCTATAAGCTGGCAAAGGTTTTGCGCAATGGCGAATCTGTTGCAGTGACAAAGCCGATCCAAATTCCAACTGTTTCCCGTAGTGAAACAATTGAGTTGCACTTTGTTTTTGATGAATACAGACAAGCGCAGCCGTTTGAATTCCCATCGGATGATCGTGAAGTCAAACTGGAAGCAGAATATTTCATTTTAGAAAATACAGGTTCGGGTGAAGCTTGGCCGCTTCAAGAAAGTTTAGATGAATGGGCAAGTGAAGGCGTTTATGTCAATGCGATGAATGCCGGCGACAAAATTCATTTGTACTATACGGCAACAGAAGCAGGTACTTATCAATTCAAGCTGCGTTATCGCAGTGGATCGATGACTAACGGTTTAACCTGGACTGGTGATGGCGAAAAGATTAAGTCTGGTTCTGTAGAAGCTGGGGCGGCTGATCAGGCCACGCAGAATCATGATGTGACATTTGAAATCGAAGTGCTTGAACCAGGTGCAGGCAAATTGACCTTTGAGGCACCTGAAGGGAATGCGCCACAAATGGATTATTTCCTGATTCAGAAGTTGGCCAAAGCGCCAGAGCCACCAACGACTGAACCTCCGACTGTTGTTGAGCCGCCAAAGGTGGAGCCACCGGTTGTGGATCCAATCCCGAGCGAAACGAAAGAACCTGAGGCAAAACCCGCTGAGCCAGTCGATGTTGTCCTTAAAAATGATCTGAATGATGTAACGGTTGTTTTAACGGCCATGCCCGACCAAACGACCGGAAAATCGCCCTATGAGGATCTTGTATTATCCATTCAGCCAGAAGAACAGAGACGATTGACATTGCCGGATGGCAAACAGACGATGACTGAAAATCAGGTATACGATATCGTTTTGCAAAAACCAAATGATGAATATCTGAGCCTATTGCCAGAAGATGTACGTGCAACTGTCACCTTACCTGTTTCGGATGCGTGGGATCCAGAGCGCATTCGCACCTTCTCAATGACAGATGATGGGATGGAAATTTTGCCACATAAGCGTTTTAAAACAGATGGCAAAACGTATGTCTCCTTCCAAGTCTCACATTTTAGCCTGTATGGTGTTGGATTGGTTGATCTTGAAAAAACAGTGGATGATCAGTTGAACCCGGTGACACCAGCCCCAGAGGTCAATCCAAAACCGATTGTTCCAGAGCCTGCTCAGCCGGATCCACCTACACCGGACACAGGCGCAAATCCAGATCCAGTAGAGCAGCCGAATCCTGCACCTCAACCAAAACCCGCTCAGCCTGGTGACCATACAGCGCCAAAAGATGATGCGGATAAGCCGATCACGGATCAGGTCGCGCCAAAGATTACGCCAAAACCAGGCGCTGAACAACCTGTTTTAGATCAGCCGAAAGTGGATAAACCAACGATCCATTCGCCAGCTGCAGATGATCATACGGTTCAGACGAAACAACCATCCGCAAATCAACTCCCTAGAACAGGGGAACCGATGACCTTGGCGATCTTGGCAGGTATTGCATTGGCATTGATGGGTTTGATCGCATTGAGCTTTGGCTATTTGAGACAATTGAAACGTCGCATGTAAGTGTGTTGATTCTAACGAGATTATCCCCGAACAACTGTTCGGGGATTTTTTTAGGACTCATCTGTGTATAATACAAAAGACATCAACGCTGGTAATGCACAATGCATTTTCTAGCAATCGGCGATGAATACGTTATGCACAAGGTTTTCCACATTATGCACAATCGTGTTATACAGATTATTCACAGATAGGAGTGCCATATGTCTATTGATTTTACGTCGATCAAAAAAGGATCGCTTATTTTGGCTCAAACATCTGCAGAACAACGAAATCTGGCCTTGCAGGAGATCATTAAACAGTTGCGTGCAAAACAAGATGAGATTCTTCAAGCCAATGCAGACGATTTGAATGAAGCAAAGGCAAGCCAGATCAGCGAAGCGACGCTAGCGCGACTCAAATTTGATGTGCAAAAAATGGAACAAGTCATTTCAGGGATCATGCAATTGGTTGATTTACCTGATCCAGTCGGTCAGATTGTTTTCGCAAAAGCCTTGGCACCGCAACTGAATTTATATCGTGTTCAGGTTCCATTAGGCGTGGTGGGTGTTATTTTTGAAGCTCGACCAGATGCCTTGGTTCAAATTGCATCTTTGTGTTTGAAGAGTGGCAATGCTGTTGTGTTAAAAGGCGGCAGTGAAGCGAAGCGAACGAATGCTTGCCTGGCTGCTTGTATTCAGACAGCAACGGCTTCCATCATCGAGGCAGACTGGTTATTGCCATTGGTCGATCGAACAGATGTCACAGCCTTATTGACGGCAAAAGATAGCATAGATTTGATTATTCCGAGAGGTTCAAATGCCTTCGTGCAATACATCATGCAGCATACAACGATTCCAGTACTCGGTCATGCGGATGGTGTTTGTCATACCTATGTTGATCAGGCCGCAGATATACCAATGGCTTTGTCTGTGGTTATTGATGCAAAGACTCAATATCCATCTGTCTGCAATGCAACAGAAACGCTATTGGTACATCAGGCGATTGCTGAAACGTTTTTGGATCAGTTGATACCCCAGTTAAACGCGTTGCAGGTCAAAATATATGGTGATGACTGGGTGTGTTGTCGGTATCAGGTACAGCCTGTTCAAGATTGGCATCATGAGTATTTGGATTTAGGTTTATCCATTGGGGTGGTTAACGATGTAGATCACGCCATGGCGCATATTTCACAATATGGATCCAGGCATACAGAAGCCATTTTAACGATGGATTCTGCAGTTGCAGAGCACTTTTTAAAATCCGTAGATGCCGGTAATGTTTTTTGGAATTGCTCTACTCGATTTAGTGATGGTTATCGCTATGGTTTTGGTGCAGAAGTAGGTGTATCAACACATAAAATTCATGCTAGAGGCCCAGTGGGATTGGAGGGGTTAATGACGTATAAGTATCAGTTATTGGGACAAGGTCATTGCGTAGCCCCCTTTGTATCCGGAGAATTAACGTTTTTGCATCAACCCCTCGCAAAAGATCATCCTTTTCCACACAAAAAGTGATACAATACCTACGGTCATAATTTGACAGAGGCTGATTCACCCAAAAGGAGCTCTTCATGGAAAACGTTTTCGTCTTCGAACATCCGCTGATTCAGCATAAGATTTCTTTAATGAGAGACAAACATACTAGCACAAAAGAATTTCGAGAGCTGGCATCAGAAACATCAATGCTAATGGCTTACGAAGTTACGAGGGATTTGCCACTCAGAGAAATTGAGATTGAAACCCCCGTGGCTGTTGCAAAAACCAAAGTTCTAGCTGGTAAAAAGCTCGCCATTGTGCCGATTTTACGTGCCGGTTTAGGCATGGTAAATGGTATGCTGAATCTCATCCCAATGGCAAAGGTTGGTCATATCGGGCTTTATCGAGATCCGCAAACCTTAGAAGCCGTTGAATATTATTGCAAGCTGCCAGAAGACATTGAAGAACGCGATGTTATTGTATTGGATCCAATGTTGGCAACTGGTGGTTCAGCCATTGCCGCGGTTGATTTTTTAAAGAAAAAAGGCATTTCAAACATCCGCTTTATGTGTTTGATTGCGGCGCCAGAAGGGGTTAAAGCACTTCAGAATGCACATCCAGACACGCCTATTTTTTGTGCGGCTCTAGATGAGCGTCTGAATGATCATGCCTATATTATTCCCGGACTAGGGGATGCTGGTGACCGCTTGTTTGGCACCAAATAAATTTAGCTGGTATCGCAAAACATCAAGTCGTAAGAACCGAGTTCTATACGGTCTCCATATTCAAGTGGCGTTTCTTGTGTCAGATCGAGATAATTGAGTCGAATGGTTGGATTCGGCTCAATTTTTTGATTTGGGCAGAGGTAATAATCGCCATTTTTATATTGAATGATGGCATGTATGGGTGCAATGGAATGGCCAGGCAGGATGAAGTCTGCCTGCTGTGGATCACTGCCAATCTTAATTTCAGGTTGGAGAATCGAAAAGGGCTGAAAGCGATCTTCGAGGGTTTTTGCATCAATCTCATCTTGACTAGAAAGATAATCGATCGGCAATAATTTGGCGAAAGGTTGTTCGAGCAGTTCTGCCGTTGTGAAGCCTTTTTGATCTGAGTTATCTTTCGGCTTAAGATTCGACACGGGCTGTTGTTTTGATGATCTGTTTTTATATAGCGTGATCAGATTTAATCCCAGCATCAGAACGAATAAGGATAGCCCGAAATAAAGCCATTTGGGGTTGTGGTTGGTGTGTAAAATTGAGATGCCTCCACCCATGAATAAGATGATGTTGATGACGATAAAGTTCCAATCGGATGTTGGACGGACCGCAATGGCTTGCTTTTGGGGCTGACTTTTTGTGGCTTGGACCTCCTGCGCTTCTTGCCCAGTAGATGCCACATTAGAAGCCGCGAGATAAGCTTTGACAAAATCAGTTGGGTTTTCCCAGGCAAGTATGAGTAAATGCTGAAAGGTTGAGTCTGCAATCTCTTGCTTTTCTTTGTCTGCAAATAACTGTTGCTCTGCGAGATCGGCAATGATGGATCTCAGGCTTCTTTCTTTGCCATCGCATTCGATTTCTTGGTGGCGCGGGTCGACCAGAAATATCAGATGTGGAAGGGGATGGTGGATATTCGGATGTGGAACATAGATCTGATTTTGCTCAAGACACAGATATGGAAAAAGGGGTTCTTTTAAAAGCAAGGCATATTGCTGACATAAATGAATGAGGGTTTGTCGTTTGATCGTCAGCGCACTTTCTGTCATAAATTGCTGTAAGGTGCATAAATTGGTGATCGGGTAAGTCAATTGCCGATACCGCGATTTTTGAGTCACAAAAGGGCATAAAAAACTATAGGCATCTGTGTGTTGATCCGTATCTGCTAAGTCTAGCAATGAATCTGCGGAATCGAGCTGAATGTGTAGATAGGCGTGCCATGGAGAAGTTTCGATCCAATATTCGTTCATGAGACGGTCCTTCGGTGACTTGGCTTAAAGTTTATTAAATCTTCGATCGTTAAACACACGACGGAACATGCGCATGGCAAACTGGCTGATTTGCTCGTAAAACAACATGGCGATGACGAGTAGTACGCCAATAATAATGACAATTTCTAGTGTGCCCATACCAGAAATTTTTCTTTGTAGAAAATATTTGGCTTTTTGTTTGCTTCTCATCCAGAAGCAATCTGCTGAAAATAATGATTTTTGCAAGCTGTTTTTCATTGTAAACCTCCATCGATTATATTTGGGTGAAAATGGGAATAACTGGGGTCAGACTCAGCATTACAACCGACAATAAGTCCAATCCCATCGGAAAAAGGAGTTTGCTGGCGAGTTGTTTTTGCCGTTCGCCGATTGCTTTTTGGTACAGTGTCCAAGATAGGTTCTGTTGGGCTTCTAGTGCTTGGATGACTTTCTTTGAGCCCGTCTCAAAATATTGAGCAAGTAAGACCAGAAAGGTTTTGGCTTCTTGGGAAGATTGAATTCTGGCAAATTGTTGTAGGTGGTGTTGCAAATGATGTGCCATACGATTATGTTGTAGCAATTTGCCAATTTTCTTTTGGAAAAGGTGATCGCGCTGCCACTGGATGGCATGCTCGAGCGCTTGGGCTAACAATGTTCCGTGTTGCAAATACAAACATACGGTTTGTATCATTTGCGGGAGATCTGCTTGTAGAGCAAGTTTGTGCTCTGTTTCAAGGCTTTTTTCTTTGGCAATCATTAAACCTATCGCAATGACCGGCAGAGCAATGATCCAAAAAGGACTGGCCCGCTTTAGAAAAACAAGGGCACTGACAAGACACGTTACAACAAAACAGAGGGCAAGCTGCCGACTAATGACATTGGATAAATCGGCTGGTTCGTCAATGGAAATCGCCGTTTGTCTCATCAGCCAAAGATGTCGGACATTCTTCGGCAACTGTTGTTCGATCCATTTTGCACAATGGCGTATGGTTTTTGCATGACTAATTTTTCGTAAGTGTTTTTCAAATTTCCATGATGTGGAATGTTTCTGTGTTTTTTTCGGCATTGGAGAAAGCAAAATGATTGTTAAGCTCAAGGCAATCAAGGCGAGTCCAAAGGCAATGATTAATAAGATTTGAGACAAGGACATTTGCCCATGTCTGGCGAGCTTGAGGAGGCTCTTGCGAAAGAGAAAGCCAAACACCATTGGCATAGCCGATAGACAAATACTTTGCGAAATGGTGGCGGCTTGTTCCGCTTTTGTTTGGGCTTCTAGTTGATGCCTAAACACTTCAAATTGACTGGCACTGGACAAAAAAGCGCTCATGTGTTCGCCAAGGATGAACTGCTCAGCGAGCATGTGGAAGAGTTGTTTACCAGCATCTACCGGAAAGTGTTGAGACAATGTTTTAAAAACCGATTCAATGGGAACGCTTTGTTTGAGGTGACGGGATGCTTCTTCCAATACGGCATTCATCGGCGTGTTTCCCCATTG
>JAEZVR010000108.1 GCA_023420715.1 Bacillota bacterium
TCTCATCATAGACAAGGTCATCCAAAATGAAAAGAGCCGCCTAAGATGTCGTGCACAAAGCATAACTGAAAAAGAAAAAGCAAGCACAATATGCTTGCTTTTTGCTAGGCATTAGTTTTGCAAATTCGCCAGATTCTCATAGTATTGATACCGTCGAATGACCGCTTCCTGCTCTAAATCGTAGAGCTGTTCCGCCGCTTCTGGGAAGGTATTTTTTAAAGAAGCAAAGCGATTTTCCCCCAATAAATAATCTTTGATTTTTTCGATCTTCGGTTTTGGTGAATCCAATTGGAAAGGATTCAACCCCTGATCTCGACGGCGAGGATCATAGCGATAAAGCTGCCAATAGCCGCATTCTACCGCCTTTTTCATCTCTAGCTGTGACGCCCCTAAACCAGCCTTAATGTGCTGTTCTAGGCAGGGGCAATAACAAATCACAATGGATGGTCCTGGATAAGACTCCGCTTCTCGAATGGCCTTCAAGGTTTGCTGAGGATCTGCACCCATAGCCACTTGAGCGACATAAACATAGCCATAGCTCATCAGCATCGCACCTAAGTCTTTTTTGGCAATCTGCTTACCGCTCGCCGCAAATTTTGCAACTGCTGACAACGGCGTGGCTTTGGATGACTGACCACCCGTATTGGAATAGACTTCTGTATCTAATACCAATAAATTCACATCTTGCCCCTGCGCCATCACATGATCAATACCACCAAAACCGATATCATAAGCCCAGCCATCCCCACCGATTGCCCATATGGACTTCTTTGTTAGATAGGCCGCCCGATTCAGCACAAATTCGGTCTGTTCTGTTTTGGGCAAGGTCAACAACGCCTCAACCAGACGATCTGAAACAGCTTTGGTCTTTGTGGCATCTTGCCACTGTGATTGATAAGCTTCGATGGCTTGTATCAGAGGCGCATGAGCTTGATCCTGATCTTTTAATGTTGCTTTAATTTCTGCCAAATGCGCGAGAATCTCTTCTCGAATGGCCATTTGCGCATAATAAAAACCATAGGCAAATTCAGCATTATCTTCAAACAATGAATGTTCCCATGCCGGTCCGCGGCCGTGATCATCTTTGCAATAGGGCAGGATCGGTGCGGCCCCACTCACTGCAGAAGAACAGCCCGCCGCATTTGCCACATAAAGTCTGTCACCAAACAACTGGCTCACAAGCTTGATATAGGGTGTTTCTGCACAACCTGCACAAGCCGCTGAAAATTGAAAATACGGTTTTTTAAATTGACTGGATTTAATGTTCTGATCGCCTTGCACATCTGGTTTTAAATAAGCTTCGTTCATGGCAATCTCATCAAATAAAGGCTGCTGATCGGTCATCGTTTCAAACGGCGCCATTTCCAAAGCGCCTTTTTGTGCCGCCGGACAAACACTCACACAAACGCCGCAGCCCAAACAATCGTAGGGTGAAACCTGAATCCGATAAAAATAGTCTGGTGCATCTTTGCCAAGACCTTTTGCCGGAACCATTTTAAAGCTTGGATTCACCGTTGCCAGCTCACTTTGATTTAATAAAACAGGTCGGATCGCGGCATGCGGACAAGACAAACTACAGCGATTACATTGTACGCAAGCATCGCCATTCCATTTAGGCACGGCAACCGCCTCGCCTCTTTTGGTATATGCAGAGGTTCCATTTGGCCATGATCCATCTGCCAAACCAGATGCCAAAAAACGAGAAACAGGCAATTGATCACCTTGTTGCCTAACCATCGGCAAGACAATATCCCGAACAAAATCCGGTGCAGCGTCCCAATGTTTTTGCCGGAGTTTTTGCGCATCGGATATACAAGCTTTCCCTTGATCTGCCGACAGCCAATGCGCTGGTATCTCGATTTTAACGGCTGCATTAAGCCCCTTATCCACTGCTAGATTGTTTTTGTCCACAATCTCCTGGCCGGCTTTTTTAAAATAGGAACGATAATTATTTGCCTTCATGTCTTCAACAGCCAATTCGAGCGGAATCACTTGAGTCAGTGCAAAAAAAGCAGCTTGCAAAATACTATTGGTGCGCTTTCCAAGTCCAATTTCCCGGGCAATTTTACCTGCGTCAATCAAATAAAATTGAGCCTGTTTTTCAGCCAACTTCTGTTTGACCTCTGCCGGCAGACGTTGTTCAATTTCTTCCGGTGACCACGGGCAATTTAAGAGAAAAATGCCACCCGTTTTTAAGTCCGAAACGGTATCGTATTTTTCTAAGTAAGTCGGCACATGAACGGCCACATAATCAGCCGATTTAACCGTATAGGTTGAGCGAATCGGCTTGTTTCCGAATCGTAAATGAGACTGGGTAAGCCCGCCCGTTTTCATGGAATCATAGGAAAAATAAGCCTGAGCGTATTTTTGAGCAACCAAACCGATGGTGCTGATTGCATTTTTATTGGCACCAACAGTACCATCACCGCCCATTCCCCAAATTTTGCAGGACACTTCATCCGGCCGATTAAACTCGATCTCTTCATAGGACAAGGACAAATGTGTGACATCGTCTTCAATGCCAATGGTAAAAGACGTTGGGGGCTCTGGCCGACTCAACGCCTGATAAACAGCTACAATCTGACCGCGAGTCGTATCTTTAGAGGACAGACCATAGCGACCGCCAATCTCTTGGACCGTCTTGCGGCCACACTGTGCTAAAGCTGTGCAAACATCTAAATATAAAGGTTCTCCGACCGATCCCATTTCTTTTGTCCGATCCAAGACGGCAATATGGGTACAAGATTTTGGAATCGCCTCGGCAAAGTGACTCACGGAAAATGGTCGGAACAAATGCACAGAAATTAAACCAACCCGATGCCCCTGTTCTACCAAATAATCCACGGTCTCTCGTATGGTTTCTGTCACAGAGCACATGGCAACAATGACGCGTTCTGCCTCTGGATGTCCATAATAGTCAAACAGTTTATAAGCGCGACCAGTGATGACGGCTAATTGATCCATGCAATTTTGAACAATATCTGCCACGCCGGCAATGTGGGAATTTCCAGCCTCTTTACATTGGAAATAAATATCGGGATTTAAATTATTCCCTTTATTGGTTGGATAATTGGGATTTAAGGCACGATTGCGAAACAGCTTAAGGGCGTCTTGATCCACCAATTGCGCCAAATCTGCTGGGTCGATCACTTCGATACGCTGCATTTCGTGCGAGGTTCTAAAACCATCGAAACAATGCATGAAGGCATATCTGGCTTTTATGGCCGATAAGTGTGCGACTGCCGCCATATCCATCGCTTCTTGAGGCGATGCAGACATCAGCATACCATAGCCAGTTGCCCGACAAGCCATAAAATCACTGTGATCACCAAAAATAGAATGATGATTGGTCGTCACCGTGCGAGATGCGATATGCAACACATGCGGCAGAAATTGACCAGCCATGGCAAACATGGCAGGAATCATTAACATGAGTCCTTGTGCAGAAGTGAAACTTGTGGTCAGTGCGCCTGCCTGCAAAGAACCATGGCAGGTACCTGCGGCACCTGCTTCTGATTGTAATTGCGTCACCTTTACCGTGCTGCCAAAAATATTTTTTTTGCCCTTTGATGCCCATTCATCCACTTTTTCAGCCATCGGGGAAGAAGGTGTGATCGGATAAATTGCGGCAACCTCGCTCAGCGCATATGCCACATGCGCTGCTGCGGTATTGCCGTCCATAACCGCATATTGCTTTGCCATGAGTCTCTCCTTATACAAAATTGCACACACGTGCAATGGCCATTTCTGTAAAACCAAGGGCCTCTGCTTTGGTTTGTGTGCCGTTTGCGACCTGTTGGATGATTGAGATAAGTTCATCACCTAACACACTAACCTGGCCACCATATATGATGGAAGATGCGTCAATATCAATATTGTCTTTCATCTTTTGATAGGTTTCTTTATTGCCTGTGATTTTGATAACCGGTGCAATCGGATTACCTGTTGGCGTGCCACGCCCAGAAGAAAAAACAATGATCTGAGCCCCGCCTGCAACCATTGCCGCCACCGATGATGGATCATTACCCGGCGTATCCATAATGACTAGCCCACTATGTGCTGCGACCGGTTTCGCATAATCATAAACAGCCATAATCGGGGAGTGTCCACCTTTATGAATACAGCCCAATGATTTTTCTTCCAAAGTGGTTATCCCCCCTGCTTTGTTGCCTGGAGATGGATTGCCCTCTCGAACACGCTCACCCACCAATTCAAGCGCAGCTTCATAGCGCTCAATAATTTCGTATATTCTAGCTTTGACTTCTTCATTAATGGCTCGTCTTGCCAAAATATGTTCTGCACCAATGAATTCTGTTGTTTCTGACAAAATAGAAGTGCCACCTAACGCAACGATACGGTCGCTCATTTCTCCAATTAATACATTCGCAGCTAAGCCACTGGTCGGATCACTACCACCACATTCTGTCCCAATGATCAACTGATCTAATGAAAATAATTCTTTTCTTATTTTTTTCGCTTCATCAACCAATTCAAGGGCATACCTTTTACCTAATTCAATGGCCTTAACAGTACCGCCAACTTCCTGAATAACAATGCCTTTAATTGGTTTGTTCGTTCTTGATTGAATCGCCCGCATGACAAGATCAAGTTGACAATTTTCACAACCTAAAGCAACAACAACTGTCCCATATACATTTGGGTTAGCCGCATAACCGGCCATCACATCCATTGTAAGTTGCTGATCCGAAGCAACTTGTGAACACCCTAGCTGATTGTTAAACGTTACCGTCCCAGGAACCTGAGCGGCAATCATCCGCGTTGTATCTGATGCACAAACACTAGCTGGTAAAATCAGCACGTGATTGCGAATGCCCACTCTCCCATCAGGACGCTGATAT
>JAEZVR010000141.1 GCA_023420715.1 Bacillota bacterium
TTGTCACGGGTATCAGTCGTTAAAGTGGCCAAAGTTGCGCAGTACTTTGGGGTGCAGCTTGATGAACTCAAAATTACAGGGATTTCCTTTTTGACGTCTAAATCTGCAGATTAAGTCGCAAAACGAATCAGACGTGCTGGATGAATCATTGTTTTTTTATCACTTTCTGTTTAATAAGCGGTAAAATATGTTTAGCGATCACGCTCTATATTTGCGTAAAGTGAGGAAAGACAATGAGAAAAATCAAACTAGGATCTGTTGGTTTGGGTCGCCTGGGGTACGAACATGCCTATAATATGGCGAACCTTATTCCAGACTGTGAACTTGTCGCAGTTTGCGATGTCAATGAAGAAAATTTAAACCGTGTTGCAAAAGAATTAAACGTACCTCATACCTATACGGATTTTGAAGCCATGTGTCAAAATCCAGACTTGGACGGTATTGTAATTGTCTCACCTTCTGCGCTTCATCCAGAACAGATTCGAATTGCCATGGAAAATGGTAAGCATGTTTTCTGTGAAAAACCATTGGGCACAGATGTTGCCGAATGCAAAAAGGCCGAAAAAGCTGTGGAAGCACATCCAGATTTGATTTTTATGCTGGGCTTTATGCGCCGCTTTGATCCATCTTATTTGAATGCCAAAAAACGCATTGACAACGGCGATATTGGCCGCGTGATCTTAGTTCGGAGCTATACGCAAGATCCCATTGCGACGATTGAAGGCACCTTAAAATTCGCCCCGCACAGCGGCGGACAATTCTTGGATATGTGTGTGCATGACATTGATTTGGTACGCTGGTTTAGCGGTGCAGAACCCGAAAAAGTATGGGGCATAGGTGGTTGTTTCGAATTTGAACAATATCGTCAATGGAATGACGGAGACAATGTCTCGGTGATGTTGCAATGTGACGATGAAACCATGGCCTTTATGTTTGCCGGTCGTGCAGCAGCTCACGGCAGTCATGTGGAAACCGAAATTATTGGAACCCGTGGTACCCTGCGGATTGCATCCGTACCTTCATATGATCTATTGGAAATTATGGATGAACACGGTGTGCGCAAAGAATGCTATATGGATTTTGTAACCCGTTGGCATCAAGCATATATTAATGAGATTCAGGAATTCTGTCGTTGTATTCGTGAAAATCGCAAGCCAGAAGTCACGGTATATGATGGTACAGCCGTTTCTCGTGTGGCTTATCGCTGTAAAGCCTCCTTTGAGCAAGGTGAAATGCTCCGCGTCGAAAAAGACTAATTTAAAATGTGTTTTGACCCAGTCCGGCCCAGCTGGACTGGGTATTTTTTTATGTTTTAGAGCTTGTAACCGAGATTGGCATTTTGATGTGATATCAATTAAATAAATTGTTAGATATTTGCATTAAATTAAATAAAATGATTAAATAATATAAACAGTATTTTAAGGAGGCGAAAAATGGGAATCATCGGATGGATTGTTTTAGGCATTCTGGCTGGCTGGATTGCGAGTATTATTACCAAGAATAATGCGCGAATGGGCGCTGTTGCCAACCTGATTGTCGGTGTGATTGGTGCACTGATTGGCGGTTTTGTCTTCAATCTCATTGGCTCGGTTGGGGTAACAGGTTTTAACATTTGGAGTTTATTTGTTGCCGTAATTGGTGCGGTCATTTTGTTGGTTATCATCAATGCTGTTCGCGGTCGTCGTGCGTGAGAAAAAAACGGAAAAATAGTGTTGACATTTAGAAGTGGATTGGTTATACTTCCTTTTGCGTTCAAAGTTGAGCGAGACAAAAAAAGGGAGTTTAGCTCAGCTGGGAGAGCATCTGCCTTACAAGCAGAGGGTCACAGGTTCAAGTCCTGTAACTCCCACCACTTACCTGGCGCAGTAGTTCAGTTGGTTAGAATGCCAGCCTGTCACGCTGGAGGTCGAGGGTTCGAGCCCCTTCTGCGTCGCCAAAAACCGGCTTAGGCCGGTTTCTTTGCCCAGATAGCTCAGTCGGTAGAGCAGAGGACTGAAAATCCTCGTGTCGGCGGTTCAATTCCGTCTCTGGGCACCAAGCACAAGCTAAGGCTTGTGCTTTTTTTACGCCAATGACGCTTCTGTTTGCTATAATCTTACCGTTTTAAATGGCTTTAACAGACATGGCTTCGAGCCAGTCTATCTGCCATCGTATTTAGAGGAGGTTCATTGTGCCAGGATCATCTCAAGAAAAAACTTATTTATTAACGATTGATCAAGTTGTTGACCGATACCAGACCGATGTACATCAGGGCTTAACACAGATTGAAGCCGAAAAGCGGTTGGCCCAGGATGGACCCAATAGCTTGGCAGAGGAAAAATCAACCCCACTTTGGATGAAATTTCTCAATCAATTCAAAGATTTCATGGTTTTGATTTTGATTTTGGCGAGTATTGTCTCTGCTTGTTTGGGCGATTGGCGCGAAGCGGTGGTGATTATTGCCATTGTTGTGGTCAATGCGATTCTGGGCGTTTATCAAGAGGGGCAAGCCGAAAAAGCTGTTGCCGCATTACAAAAGCTTTCTTCTG
>JAEZVR010000007.1 GCA_023420715.1 Bacillota bacterium
TTAAACGATGACGAGCAGGTGAGTGAATTGTCACAACATTTAAGGCTTTCGGATTTAAGGATTTGATATCAATCGCAGCATGCTGTCGTGGATGGGGTGAATTTGACGCTCAATCAGGGGCAGATTATGACCGTGGTAGGAGAATCTGGCAGTGGCAAAAGTACGTTATTGCGGGGGATTTGTGGTCTGTTGCCCAGCGGCGGAAAAATTGTCAGTGGGGATATCCAATTTGATGGCAAATCACTCATCGGATTAAAGCCAAAGGCAAGACGTGCTTTGCTGGCTCGAGATATGGCCATGATTTTTCAAGACACTAGACAGATGATGAACCCGCTCCGGACAATTGGTTCGCAACTGGTTGAATACATCTGTGCACATACATCTGTTTCTAAGCGCGAAGCTTGGGAAATGGGTGTTGAACAACTGGCGGCCTTGGCTTTAAAATCCCCCGAAAACCTGATGCACCGCTACCCCTTTGAACTCAGCGGCGGTCAGCTTCAGCGCTTTGGCATTGGGCTGGCCCTGCTTTTTAAACCGAGATTGCTCCTCGCAGATGAGCCGACGAGTGCGCTGGATGTGACGACACAAGCACAAATTGTTCAATTGTTGCTCCAATTGCGCGAACAACAGCAGGCGAGCTTATTACTGGTGACACATCACTTGGGGATGGCGCTTTATTTATCCGACATCATCGTTGTGATGCAGCATGGCAAAGTGGTTGAGGTTGGTCATCGAGATCAATTGCTCCATGAACCCAATCATCCGTATACACGGCATTTATTAAAAGCCGTACCGCGGATAGAAAGGAGGCGGTATTCATGACAAAACCATTATTATCCTTGCGAGAAGTGGTTAAAACCTATACCGCCTCTGGACAGGAATTGATTGCCAATGCGGGTGTGAGTTTTGATGTGTATCCGAGCGAAACCGTTGGTGTGGTTGGTGAATCAGGTTGTGGTAAAAGTACATTGGCCAAATTGATTGTTCAATTGGAACAGCCTACTGGCGGTGAAATTTATTTCGATGGGGAAGCGGTGGGCCATTTGAAGGGCAAGGCATTGCGCAATTACCGCCAAGCGGTGCAGATGGTGTTTCAAGATCCAGCGACATCGCTTAATCCGAAAATGCGGATTTTTGATCTTGTGGCTGAACCACTTAAGAACTACAAACGTGCCAAAAAATCGGAGTTAAAAAAACGGGTTGCAGATTTACTCGATGCAGTTGATTTACCACTTGTCTTGGCAGATCGTTATCCAAACCAGCACAGCGGGGGGCAGCGTCAACGGGTTAATCTTGCACGGGCTTTGGCACTGCATCCGAAGTTGGTGATTTGTGATGAATCAACCAGTGCCCTGGATGCGATTGTCCAAGAAAGTGTTGTGCAGCTCTTGATGCATTTGCAAGAAAAACACAATCTGACCATCCTTTTTATTTCGCACGATTTAGCTTTGGTGCACGCCATCGCCCATCGGGTGGTTGTCATGTATTTGGGGCATGTGGTGGAAATTTTGCCCAGTGATTGTTTAACGGCTTATGCGAGCCACCCGTATACGCATGTTTTAATGCATGCCGTGATTGAGCCTGAAACACCGCCGGGCACCAATCTTATGCCCCATCAATTGCCCGAAAATACACCGGAACTGATGCAGAGCCATCCGGCTTGCCCTTACTATTTATCCTGTGATAAACGCATGCCGCTATGTTATACGGATAAACCTGCTTTACGACTTCGCCACGAGGGGCATTGGGTGGCGTGTCATTTGGAAGCGGCTATACAGGGCGTACCAGAAGAAAGGCATTAACGGTTATGACACATCCTTTATTTGAACAATATGAGATCGCTCCCGGCACAAAAAAACAGGTCACGATTTTTCCCGATGTTGCTGAATATCCGATGCCAGCTACTTTGATTCGTGGTAGACAGGCAGGGAGAACCATCTTGATTACGGCGAGTATTCACAGCGGGGAATATCCGGGGATTCCGGCTACGATTCGACTTGCCAAACAGATAGATCCGGCAGAAATCTGTGGCGAGATCCTGATCATTCATTGTGTGAATATTGGCGGGTTTTGGGCAAAGTCTGATTCGAAGATTCCGGAGGATGGCTTTAATCTCAATGGAGATTATCCAGGAAAGCCTTCTGGCAGTGTGGGAGAGCGCATTGCGCATTATTTTGTGACGTCTATTTTCCCGCATGTCGATTTCATCATCGATTTGCATAGCGGCGGACAAAATGAACCGCTTCAATCCTGTTTATTTTTTCCAGCCGGAGCGGGTGAACAGGTGCGTGCGATGGCAGAAGCAGCCGCGCGTGCGACCACCATACCGCATTTGTTGGCCTCTTTTGCAACCAGTGGACAATACAGTTATGCGGCAAATCAGCTGGGTATACCAGGTCTCTTGTTAGAACGCGGTCACAGCGGCCATTGTGAGCAGGCCTGGGTGGACGGTTATGTCAGTGATTTGTACAATCTTCTGGCTCACCTGGATGTTTGGCCAACCGCACCGATAACCCAGCCGCCGACGCAAACCGTTTGGGAAAAAACCGTGTATTTAACATCAGATCATCAAGGTTTGTGGTATCCCCAGGTTTATTTGGGTCAGCGGGTTAAAAAGGGGGATATTTTAGGGCGAATTGAAAATTTTTGGGGTGATGTTCTACAGGTTTATGCGGCTGAAGCAGACGGAGAAGTGATGTATTATACGGCTGGTTTGGCTGTTCATCCGGGAAATGCTTTGGTGGCCTATAGCCTGATGAATCAAGCGCATGCCTAAAGGTGAGATGTCACCTTTTATGGCCTGAGTGGCATGAAGACAGTATGAATTTTGATATAATTTGTAACGCAATGATTGTCGCACAATAAAGATACGTTACAAAGATACATCGAGGAGGTCAAGATGAAACTGGTGCTCATTCGTCATGGAGAAAGTGAATGGAATCGCTTAAACTTATTTACAGGTTGGAAAGATGTCGATCTGTCCGATAAAGGTCGCCAAGAGGCAACGGAGGCAGGCCTTTTATTGAAGGCAGAAGGTTATGATTTTGACTTGTGCTTTACCTCCTATTTAAAACGGGCGATTCATACGTTAAATCGTGTTTTGGAAGGTATGGACCGTGAATGGTTGCCCGTGATTAAAACCTGGAAACTGAATGAACGCCATTATGGTGCCTTGCAGGGTTTGAACAAGGCGGAAACTGCAGAGAAATATGGCGAAGATCAGGTGAAGATTTGGCGCCGTTCTTTTGATATTACGCCGCCTGCATTGGATGAAACAGATGAACGCAATCCGCGGTTGCAAGATCAATATCGTGAAGTGGCAGATAAACAACAATTGCCATTGACTGAATCGCTTAAAACGACGATTGAACGTGCTGTTCCGTATTTTGAATCAGAAATCAAGCCCAGGATGTTGGCTGGTGAACGGGTGCTCATTGCGGCACACGGCAATTCTTTGAGAGCCTTGGTCAAATATTTTGAAGGTTTAAGCGAATCAGAAATTATCAATATTAATATTCCAACGGGCGTGCCTTTGGTGTATGAATTTGATGACAATATGAAAGTGATTCAGAAATATTATTTGGGTGATCAAGCTGCCATTGAGGCAAAAATGAATGCTGTAGCCAACCAAGGCAAAGCCAAATAATTTAATGGATGACTGTGGAAGATGCGGATGAAATCAATCGATTGCACAGCTTTACCATTATTTAATGGATTGTCTCCTGATGAGCAGGCAATGGTTCAAAAAAACTGCCGAACGGTGACCTATGCCCGAGGTGAAACCATTTTTGCCAGCGGAGATCCTGC
>JAEZVR010000026.1 GCA_023420715.1 Bacillota bacterium
AAATAATCAAAAGAACTGTAAACACGACAGAGAATAATCTCTAAACAAAATTGATTAGTAATTGTCGAGTGGGAATGATATGATGGCCTCGAATAAACTTTATTGATCCAGCACGAATTGTCTCCCCCAGGGAGACTTTTTTATCGTCACAAAACGTTGAAAAAACACGGCAAATTAGAGGCGATCGATCTGCCACTAGGACGATTTGGATTCAAAAATTCAGGTGGCGGCGATGATGGATCGGACGGGCTGGAGACTTAGCTACAGGAATGAAAAGCGTCCAGCGTATTCAGGAATTGAATCCAACCTATGATCTCAATAAAGTTGCTGAAGCAATGATCGGTGCTCCTGATTATGGCTGGAATAATCATCCAAATCTGAACGGATTAAACTTAGAAGGCGTTTACAATGAATGTAACTCATCTAATTTGTTTTCGGATGCAGATGCCATAGTGATTGGAAGTGTGTTGAAAGACGGGAAATATCAAGGGATTCACGCCTTGTCTCATACAATCAAAGCTTATTACGGAAATTCGGGCTCCCGTGAAGATCTATTAAAGCGCATCCCCAAAAGATTAAGTAGCAAGCTGAATGGGTCTTAGTTCTTGAGCACTTAACTTGCTCGGATTTACGAAGTTCGTTTGCTGATTCTTTTTCATGCGGAGAACCTTCTACTACTTTGGGCGTGGATTTTAAGCGAAAACATCTCTTAAATTCATAGGAAATGCTAAAACATTGGAACAAAGAAATGACATCTACGATATCTCAAGGCGCCACATGGAAATGACCAAAGCCTAGATGGAACTAAGGAAGTCAATTATTATTGAAAGGGGTGATTCATATGATCTAAAGGAGGGTTGTCCTGTGAAAAAGTTTCTCCTGAGTATCGTGATGCTTTTTTCTACAATTTTACTGATTCTTTTAGGTGTGTCCTGTACTCATAACGAAGATCTAAAACTGCAAGAACTTTATTGGAAAAATAATACGAAAAAGCCTGACTTTGATTGGTCTGGTTGGCAGACAGATTATGACGATCTTATTTCGCCAGAAGAATTCGACAAGAGCTTTTTTCAAATAAAGCCCAAAATATTTTATTCTGAACAACGACCATGGTCTTTGCTCGCAGACATATCTTATACCGGACCAGAAGATAAAACATTCGTGGTATGGGGATTTCTTCACTTGCGAAAATGGAACAACAACGAGTGGCAGGTCATCTGCTCTAAGGACACGAAGGAAATAACTTTTTTAGAAAGTTTGTGTTCTCGTGATACCTTAAACTCAATTGGGCATCTGATCAGTGATTTCACGGAGAAAATCACACCAGGTCGATACAAAATGATTGTTTATGTTTGTGGCGAGCCAATTGAAAAAGAATTCAACATCGTTCGTGATGAGGCTCAAGAACTAAGAATCGAAGATTAACTTCGGTTCTTTTTTATTTTAAGGAGGATTTTATGAACATTATAAAAGTTGACGCACAGACGGGGCATGAAGAACTTCTTTCGATTAACGAGTTCATTACCGAGTGTCCTGATATTAGTACCAGTCCTTTTTGGGCAGGTAATTTAAATAAAACACGCACAAAACGTGAGGTTCATGGAAAAGATCGACGGCGTCGTTGCGGTGATCATGGTACTCGACCGTGCGATTCGCTGTGGCAATGCAACGACGGCACGAATGTCTACGATGAGCGCGATTTGAATTCTTCTAACATTTTGGGGCAACGCAAAAAAATATATTGACATCTTCTTATCAGAGGAGTATAAAGAGCTTAGGTCGAGAGTGTACGACCACAGCGTTACATGAAAGGGGTGAGTCCAATGAAAAATTTAGTTCGTCAATATCGTGAAGCGAATGGATTGACGCAGTATCAATTGGCTAAACTCGTTGGACTTACTCGAAGAGGTATTCTCACTCTTGAAAAAGGAGAAAATATTCCAAGTTTGCGCAATGCTACTCGTATTGCTTATGTTCTTGGGGTGTCGCTAGAAGAATTGTTCTGTACAGATGAGTATCTTGATGACCTAAGGACAATAAGGTCTCTCAAACCTAAAATGAATCCCTCTCGGTATAAAAACGGAGATATAGATACCTCTTTCTAACACAACCACTTTTTGTTCATTAGGAGGTATTATCATGAAACGTCTATGTAAGATTGCAACTTTGCTAATTGTCTCGTTCGGCATGTTGTGTATGTGTCTCCTACCTACTCAAGTCGATGCACAGGAAGTCAGTGGTACTTCAATTACTCATAAAGAATTGACTAAGTATTTCCCTTCGGCTAAAAATGAAGAGATTCAAAAATTTGACATAAACCTGAAGAATGCTTTGGTCAAACTCGATAAACAATGTGACTTTAGTGAAGTCAGAGATATCTATAGAGTTGGAAGCTACAAAAAAGTTAAAGAAGTTGTTGTAAGCGAAAACATCACTTTGAAAGAGATTTCTACGATTACTATCTCGAAAGATAGGACTTTACGGGCGAGTCAGCCTTATACTCTAGAAAGATCTTCCACATATGTTGTCAAGGATGTATTAATTCCAGTTGAATCGCTCCGCTTTAATTTGAGTTGTAGTTATCAATATGGTCACGCCACTGACATTGTATGTACTGATGTCTCTCCAAGTTATTCATCTACCTTAGCAGGTATGTTTTATTCTCTTGATTATTCTAATGTGGGTAAAGGCAAGACTGGTCTTACTGCTTGGGGAAAGGCTACATTTACAGCTAAACTACAGATTGCTGGTAATATGGGAGTAACTTTACACAGCTTTTCATTGACCGGTAAAATTAGAGTTGTTCCAACTGAAGAAAAAAAGGATCATTGGTATTTCTTAATCTATAACGATTGGAATTAATGGAGGTGGGGTTATGTCTATTTCACTTCTTTCATCCTTTTCCTCAATATTTGCACCTCTAGTGATTGCTCTATTAGTAGCAGTTATCTACTTATTAATAAAGATACTTATGAAGCTAAATAGATAAATTAATCTTGATGCTGTAAAAGGCTAATACTTGACCTCAACATCAGGACTAAGCACTCACTTCGGTGGGTGCTTTTTATTGCCCAAAGGAATCTATTTTCTAAGCTCGGTTGCTCACGTAACAAGCTGAAGAAGTTCACGACTTGCTCGAGTTTCTCCTAGTCTTCCCTCCTCGGACGGAAGATGAAGCGTATATCGTCTTGCCCTATTTCTGGATTCCTGAGGATAACCTTGATCTTAGGGTAAATCGAGATCACACGCCCTATGACCTTTGGAAAAGCAGGGCTATCTCAAAACCACCGAAGGAAACGTGGTGCACTACGGCTTCATTGAGGCGTTTATCGAAGAGATGGGCACACGATTTAACATCCGTGAGATTCACCTTTGGTCAGGACTTTCGGGATATGAGC
>JAEZVR010000070.1 GCA_023420715.1 Bacillota bacterium
AAAAATGCCCCTTCTCCTGCCGAAGCAACGCTTTCGATTCACCTTTAAATTGTGTATTTGTGCAATTGGGATGATCGGACTGTTAGGGCCTATTCGACTCCTGCTTCATCCTTGGCACCCCCAAGGAAAAATCTCGCAATTATTCTTTTTGGCACTCATCTTCGTCTGTGCCTTTTTAATCTATGGTCTTTGTGCAACCTGGTTGCGCTTACCCCAAATCAAATTTGTCCAGCCGTATGTGTCACGTATACACCAATTATTGGGCATAAAATCCAGAAAATTGCACTCGTAATTCGGTATAATGAATGCGTTTTGATTTTTTTGAAGACGATTGACGAAAATATCGGATACAAATGTTCTACAGTTTCATTCAAAATGGGTCTGAGAAAGGAGAAAATGATGGCAAAACCAAAAATAAATAAACCACCAGTCGCAGTAAAAGGGTCTGACGAACGCAATAAGGCACTCGCCAGTGCTTTAAGTCAGATCGAAAAAGATTTCGGCAAAGGATCCGTCTTGAAGTTAGGGGATCAGTCCAGTTTAGACATTGATGTCATTAGCACAGGCCTGCGACCACTCGACCAAGCCCTCGGCGTCCTAGGGGTTCCGCGGGGAAGAATCATCGAAATTTATGGTCCTGAATCATCCGGTAAAACCTCCGTTGCCCTCAAAATTATTGCAAAAGCACAAGCCAATGGTGGCAATGCCGCCTTTGTGGATGCCGAACACGCCTTAGATCCCAGTTATGCCGCACTCTTAGGTGTCGATGTGGACAATCTGGTTGTTTCCCAGCCTGATCACGGAGAACAAGCCCTCGATATCACAGAAGCCTTGGTGAGATCTGGTGCCCTGGACGTCATTGTGGTGGATTCCGTTGCAG
The DNA here is from genome assembly GCA_023420715.1 of Bacillota bacterium. Lineage (GTDB taxonomy): Bacteria > Bacillota > Clostridia > Saccharofermentanales > Fastidiosipilaceae > JAEZVR01. The sequence goes on from JAEZVR010000070.1 coordinate 881, forward strand.
CCTTGGTTCCCTTAGTTGAAATTTCTGGCCAAATGGCAGACAACGGTGTCGGCCTCCAAGCCCGGATGATGTCCAAAGCATTGAGGAAACTTACGCCGCTGGTTGGTCGCACAAATGTCACGGTAATCTTTATCAACCAACTGCGCCAAAACATCTCATCTGGTTATGCCCCTGCCGGACCAACCGAGACGACCAGTGGTGGACGTGCCCTTAAATTTTTCTCTTCCGTGAGAATAGATGTGCGCAAAGGTCAACGCATTGTCGATAAAGAGGAGGTCATTGGCAACGAAGTCAAAATAAAAGTGGTCAAAAACAAAGTGGCGCCACCTTTTAAAACCTGTACGCTCAATTTATATTATGGTGTTGGTTTTATCGATAGTGCAGCCATTGTTGACGAAGCATTAGCCCTCCAAATTGTCCGTAAAAATGGTTCATGGTTCTCTTTCGGGGAAGAAAAACTCGGTCAAGGCGAGCACAAGGTTAAGCTCATGCTAAATGAACCAGAACATGCAGATTTATTGGCACGCATCCAGCAAGCTATTGATCAAACAAAGGAAAAACAAGGTGAAAAAGGGAAGAAGGGAAGCGCCATTTCCGTTGACTTACCCAATGATCCATTAGATGACGATGTATTGGATGATCTAGATGATGATCTGCTGGATGATTTATTAGACATCGACCTGAACTTGCCTGAAAATGAATGAACCAGACAAGTCGTACTAAAGCAAACAGCCATTCCCCCGAACAGCAATTGATGCTTCAAATGAAAGCGATGGCTGTCCGCTATCTGAGTTATCGTCCCGGTGCAACATCCGGTCAAGTGCGTCGTTACCTAATGCAAAAATCTGAACGTGAGGACTTGATTATCCGCGTCGTCAATCATCTATGCCGGCGCGGATTCATTGATGACGCAGAAGCTGCCCAGTCCATCATTAGCGGTAGATGCCGAACACGTGCAGAAAGCCACCAGGCCCTTTATCATCGGTTATTGCGATTGGGTATTGAGCCAACCGTTGCCAAAATGGCCATCCAAACGCATGCCGAGGATGAACGAACCTTAGCAATCGATTATCTCAAATACAAGCAAGCAAACCTGGTGCAATCGATCCAGCTTCTTCAAAATGAAAATCTAATGGATCGCGCCACAACTTTGGAAATTGAAAAAAGGAAAGCCAAAATCTTTCGTTCTGCCAAACAACGTGGTTTTTCCTATACCACGATCCAAGAAGCCTTGCATGATGTTTTACATGAAGATTAATTAAAAGAGAGTGTACACATGTCCAAAACATTTGCCTTAATTTCTTTAGGTTGTCCAAAAAATCTGGTTGACTCGGAAAATATGACTGGGTATCTGCTCGAAGCTGGCTATCAACCCGTTGATGAGCCAAGCCAGGCACAGACGATCATTGTAAACACCTGTGGATTTATCGAAAGTGCCGCCCAAGAAGCCATCGATACAATTTTGGAAATGGCAACCTATAAGGATCCGCAGAAAGGTTGTTGCCAGCACCTTGTGGTTGCCGGTTGTTTAGCCCAGCGTTATCATCAGCATTTTGCAACGGAATTACCAGAAGTCGATGCCATTGTTGGTACCAAATCTTATGGGGATATTGCAAAGATCGTCGATACATTATCGGGCGAGGAAACCCATACGGCACACCAATTATTGGTTTCTCGTTCAACCCGTCCAGATGATGCCATCGCCCATTTAAGAACACAACATCCCATATCGACAGGTGCATATGCCTATCTTAAAATAGCCGAAGGCTGTGACAAGCGCTGTGCCTATTGTGCAATACCCGGTATTCGCGGTGACCTCAAATCAAGGTCGATCAATGAACTGGTTGAAGAAGCAACCTTCATGGCTCAGCAAGGTGTTAAAGAAATCATTTTAGTCGGGCAAGATACAACTGCATACGGCAAGGATCTAACCGGAACCCCTCAATTAGCCAGTTTGCTCAAGGCTTTATCGCATATTGATGGTATCGAATCCATTCGCTTTTTATATGCCTATGCCGATGGTATAACTGATGAACTCCTGGAAACGATGGCAACGACCCCAAAAATATTGCCTTATATTGATTTGCCGATTCAACACGCCTCAACCGATGTTCTTCAACGAATGCATCGGACAGATACCGAAGATTTTTTGCGTCAAACCTTTGCGCGCATTCGCAAGAAGATCCCCCATGTCACCATACGGACAACAGTGATGGTTGGCTTTCCTGGAGAGACAGAGGAGGCGTTTAAAACCTTATGCAAATTCATTGAAGATATACGCTTTGATCATTTAGGCTGTTTTATCTTTTCCCCAGAAGAAGGGACTAAAGCCTATCAATATCCCGACCGCATTCAGCCCGAGATTGCCCAGGCACGCTATGATCACATCATGCGTTTGCAACAACCAATCGCCTTGGCTCATAATAAAGACCAAATCGGTCAATGCTTACGGGTGCGCATTGAAGGTATTTCATCAGATGGCATTTTTTATATCGGTCGCACCGATCGACAAGCACCAGATATCGATGATACAACCCATGTCGTTTCCCAACAGCCTTTGACCATCGGAGAAGCCTATCCCGTAAAAATTGTCGAGGCCGAGCCATATGGTCTAACAGGAGTCTATGATGAATCTGCCAAATAAACTGTCTGTATTGCGCATTCTTTTAGTGCCATTCATTGTCTTATTTATGTTGCCATTACCCGATATGAGCATCCTATGGCATTGGAATCACTTTGTGCGTCAATATGGCATGATCATCGCCTTAATCC
>JAEZVR010000131.1 GCA_023420715.1 Bacillota bacterium
GAGTAAGTTTTACTTATCTCTTGAAGATGATCTCATGCGCTTGTTTGGCGGTGAGCGTCTCCAAAATATGTTTGAAGCCTTGGGCGTGGATGAGGATATGCAGATTGAAAACCGTATTTTGACCTCACAAATTGAATCTGCCCAGCGCAAAGTGGAAGGCCGTAATTTTGGCATTCGAAAGAATGTTTTGGAATACGATGATGTGATGAATCAACAGCGCGAAATGATTTATGAACAGCGCCGTAAGGTATTGGACGGTGTTGATTTGCGCCCCTTCTACGAAAAAAATATCCGCGAAATTGCTGAGGATATTCTTGCGACCTTCTGTCCGCCTGACACAAAGCCGGCGCTCCGAGACGTGGTTGGGCTTCAGGCAAAACTCTTCGATGTCTTTGGGGAATTGGCGTTGATTCGTGAAGCCAAAGACGTCCAGAAGGTTGATTTTGATGTCGAAGACTATTTAGATCGCTTGATTCATGCTGCGATTGATCGTTACCATAGCCGTGAAGCTGAGCTTGGTTCTGAAGAATTAATGCGTGAAGCAGAGCGCGTCGTCCTGCTCAAAACGGTTGATCAGCGCTGGATGGCACATATCGATACGATGGATGAATTGCGCAACAGTATTGGTATGCGTGGATATGGTCAGCATAATCCAGTGATTGAATATCAGCGAGAAGGTACAGAGCTTTTTGATGATATGAACCAAATGATTCAAGAAGATTCTGTTCGATTGATCATGCGGGCGACCTTTACGGCTAATCGTCCACTTAAGCGCGAACAACAGGCCAAGCAGATGCAAGAAAATGTGACAGATGATGGCACGGTTTACAATACGCATTCAGCTCAGGATCAGCACACGACCAATCGTATGCCAGAGGGCGGACAAACTCAGCCTGTGAAGCGAGATGTCAATAAAGTGGGGCGAAATGATCCTTGTCCATGTGGCAGCGGTAAAAAATATAAAAATTGTCATGGCAAAGCCAATTAAACAAAACTGCTACCTCGGTAGCAGTTTTTTTCTAAAGGAATGAGGTCCTCATGTATTTGATCCACTCAAAATCAACGAAACCAGAGCCTTTGCTCATCCGAAATATTGCTGTTTTATCACCTGTTTTGCGCAGACGAGATGCAGTTGTTGAACGTCATGGTGTGGGACAATGGTTTCATCAATATGTGGCTGTTGTCGATGGTAAAGTGGCCTATATCGGATCGGATGAAGCGCAAGCCCAAGCGATTTTACCCACGACTTTTGATGTTTACGAAGGTCGGGGAAAGCTGTTGATGCCAGCTTTTGCCAATGCGCATACCCATTTAGCGATGGTTTTAATGCGTAATACAGCCGATGACTTGGTGTTACATGACTGGCTGAATCAGAATATCTTTCCCAGGGAAGACAAATTGACCCCTCAAGCCGTTTATACAGGTAGTTTTGCAGGTATTTGCGAATCTATTCAGGGTGGAACGGTTGCGCTGGCTGATATGTATCCCTTTTATGATGCGTGTATTCAGGCGGCGAATGATCTTGGGGTGCGATTGAATGTCTGTTTAATTCCGGAGGAATCGGATTTGTCTAAAGCAGATGTCCTGCGTGTGCAAGGGGTCGATTCCGCCGAGAAGGGTGCCATCCAGACCTTTGATCCCGCTTGGCTTCGCCCGTCCATCATTTTACATGCTGTTTATACAACTTCGGATGAGCGGATTCAGACCTTGGTCAAAACGGCTCAGAAATATCGCTTGCCGATTCATGTCCATGTTTCAGAAACGCAAAAAGAGGTGGCAGATTGTTTGGCGGCCTGTGGTCTGACCCCGCCTCAAAAATTGGCAAAAATGGGTGTTTTTGATGGTCAAACCATCGCAGCCCATTGCGTTCATTTGACACCAGAGGATCGACAGATCTTAGCTCGGAAGCAGGTTTTTTGCGTGCACAATCCAACGAGTAATTTGAAACTCGGCAGTGGGATGGCAGATATTGTGCAAATGTTGGCAGATGACGTTCGGCTGTGTTTAGGCACGGATGGTGCGGCGAGCAATAACCGCCTGGATATGTATAGCGAGATGCGATTGGCGGCTAATTTGGCAAAAGGTCTTCACGGCTCAGCGGCAATTATCTCGGCAGAAACGGTCTTTAAAATGGCGACAATTTGGGGTTATCAGGCCTTGGGTTTTTCCGGCGGGGTGTTGGAAGTTGGACAGCCCTTTGATGCACAGATTTTAGATCATCACAACCTGGGGATTTTACCTGAAGCAGATTTATGTGCAACCGTTGTCTATAGTGCTGGTCGAGAGGATGTCGAGTCCGTCTGTTGTGGCGGACGCTTCTTAATGAAGGATCGGCGCTTGACTCAGGTTAATTTGGAGGCCTTGAGGCTTGGCCTTTCTGAAGCGGCAAAAGCGCTTGAACTGGATGTCTGATCGATTCAGGACACATCGGTTAACACCCCGTCATAATGTTAATAAAGTGTAAATAATGATAATTATTACTAATAAGTCAATGCTAATCTATTGAAGGGGTAGACACCATGTATTAGAATGTGACCGTATCCATTGTGATATCACTCAGCAGAGTTGGCAAGCTGAGAATTCAAGATGAGAGGTAAATTATGGCACGCAATATCAGCGAATTAAAAGGCACAAAAACAGAAAAGAATCTTTGGGAAGCTTTTGCTGGAGAATCTCAGGCAAATACCAAATATACGTATTATGCTTCTCAGGCCAAAAAAGATGGCTTTAATCAAATTAAAGAAATCTTCTTGGAAACAGCACGCAACGAAAACATGCATGCGAAGCAATGGTTTAAATATCTGCACGATGGCGATGTTCCAGGTACAGAAGAGAACCTGAAAGATGCAGCTGCTGGTGAAAACTACGAATGGACAGATATGTATAAGCGCATGGCTGATGAAGCCCGCGAAGAAGGCTTTACCCAGATTGCTGCAAAATTCGAAGCTGTTGGTAATATCGAAAAAGCTCACGAAGCACGTTATTTGAAATTGTTGGAAAACCTCAAAACAAATACGATGCTGGAAAAAGAAGAAGAAGTGACTTGGGTTTGCTTTGAATGTGGTAATATCGTGGTTGGCAAAAAACCACCGAAAGTTTGCCCCGTTTGCAATCATCCAGAAGGCTACTTCGAATTGCGTTGCGAAAACTATTAATTGTGTCCTCATGCAATGAGTAGAAGGCGGGTCAGGATGGACTCGCCTTCCTTTTTATGGAGATGGAAAATGAAACTGTTTAGATGTTATCAATGTGGTTATACGATTGAGTCAGAAGATTATCCAGAAACGTTTATTTGTCCGCTTTGTGATGAACCTGGCACATCTTATGTCGAGGCTTCATATGCTTATGTACCACGCCATTTAATTAACGAGCCTGTTGAAGCAGCCGATGATGTCTCTGCTCAGGGGTCAGAAGAAAATCAAAACTAAATCGGTTGTCTCCAATTTGACCTGTGATTTGACAGAATGGATGCCACTCTATATAATTACTCCGTTACTTGGATGTGCCACAGTGGCTCAGGGGTAGAGCAATTCACTCGTAATGAATAGGTCGTGGGTTCGATTCCCACCTGTGGCTCCAAGATAAAACGCTCAAAACTGAGCGTTTTTTTATTCCCTTTTAAACTGCAATCTTTGCTAAAGTTTGTTAAAATTCAGTTAATAATGTTTAAAAACATATCGTTCAAAGCTAGAAAATCATGCCTAAATGGGATGAAGAGAGGGTTTTATGAAACACAGTCGAATGAAATATCGCGTATTGAGCTGGGTTTTAACCGTGGCCATGTTTTTGGCCATCGCCCAAATGCCATTGGTGAATGCGATTCAGGGATTGGGTGAAAAATTCACGGTTACCTTGGTGGATATTACCAATAACCAAGTGATTACAGACGGTTATCCGATCTCCGCGGATCAAGTGGTCGATGGGCAAATAGATGGCAATTTGCGCTGGAATGGCGGTTCTGGTTTAAAAGACTACGCTGTTCAAAAAGTTTATGTCCAGGAAGGCCGTGTATCCTATAACGTGGATCGCTTGGAATATTTGGCAGCTCAAGGTAATGAAGAAGCGCGGGTTTATCTGAAGTTAAAGGATATACCTCAAGATCGTGCAAAACTGTATTATCCGGTTTCTGAATCTCAAAAAATTAAAGTGGCTGTTTATCCAGTCGCCGAGGTTGCACGTTTAACCTATAAGGTTGACCAAACGGTTTTGCCTTCTGATGGTTATGATGCTCAGGATATTCAGATTTATGGTCCGGAAACGGCTCAGATCGTCAATGGCACGGCAAAGGCAAACTTCGTGGTATCTGTTCCTCGAAAAATGCGCCCAAAAGTGACGCTTGAAGGTGGTAATAACTTAGCAAAAGCTCAAAAAATTGAGGATCGATCTGTTGTTAAAGAAGATGGTAGTTTTTCGCGAACCATTTGGGTATACGAATTAACCACACCTGCGAGTGCAACCATTACGGCGTCCTGGGAGGTAAAAAATCAGGTCAATATAAAAGGTGCTGATGATAAACGCAATAAGTATGACTGGCAGCAAGGCTATACGAATCAAGATGCCTATCAGTTCCCAGATCGAGATAAACTCTCAGAAATTCAGACCGAAGATGGTCGAGGTGTTGAATCTGGCAACGAGGTTAGACGCGACTATAATTCGACGGTCTTTTTTAACATCTACCACGATAAAACCTTTACAGACAATGGTCAGCGCCGTTGGTTAAGTCAGCGCAGTGGTTATAATGTCTTTTTGGCGGGTGTACATATTAGTGGACAGACCTTCGGTGCACCCCAACCCTTTTCGCGTTTTGGCGCCAGCAAATATAAAACAAGCGGTATTCCTGGCGGCGAAAGCAATCGTGCCTATATCCCTCATTACAGTGCTTATCCAGGTGCTGCCGACAACGATAACGGCACGCACTTAAATGTGCCTGGGGTCATCGATATCTTTGCCCAGTCAACGGGATATGGTCCGTGGTGGTCGAGCGGCGACGGGCGTCGTGGGACCAAACGCAAATTTTATGACTGGTATTACAACCAGGTGATGTATAAGGGTTTGCAAAATAATAGTGCCCTTAAAAGCCGATATGTTGAAACGGGTCCACTGGCAGGATCAACGGTCAGTGTTTATTTGGTTGACGCTAAGCCTGCAAAATATAAAGGCCCCTTGGCAAGTATCCATGGCTTTGATCGTTCGCCGACCGTTGCAGCTGAATATGCAACAGATTATGGCAACAATCAGACCATTCAGCGTGCAGGACAAAATGACTATTTAGGTCCAGTCAACAATAAATGGGATGCTTATGCCGATGGTTCAGGGGGAAATAAAGCCTTCTGGAATGCTTTCCGTACCAAGTATGCCGTACAGATCAATAATGTCCGTGATGATATCGATTTGGACACCGAATGGTATACCACCGATAGCACCAAGTTGGGATTGTATAAAAACGAAGGTGTTGAAAATGTTGAAGTTTTCGCCAAACGTTTAGAGTTTGGGGATGGCAATTTCGGCGGTCAAACACAATGGCTTAAGGTTAAAGGCGGTAAGGGCGACGGTAATCGTACGATAACTGGCGAAGGGACTTACTTGGATAGCCGTGCGATTGATGGCACATACAATTGGAACAACAAAAATAAATTTAATAATACGGATCCAGTTTTAAAAATTAGAGGGGATGTCGTTAACGGCTATATTGACCCAACTTATGTCGATGATACCGCCATGCCAGCCATGGGTGGTGATGATTGGATGAAGCCCTATAAAGACAGTGGAAATGGCGGCGGCCGTGGTTTTTATGGGGAGTATTCGCTGTTTGCCACGGGTGTGGTCAATTTGCTGGATAACGATAATGACGTCTTTACCTATGGGGGTATGAATATTTCGGGTGTTCAGGCTAAATTGGTTCCGGTAAAAGCAGGTTTTGATCTGCAGGGTGGCAGTATTACCAACTCGGAAAAATTCCCCACTGTTGAGGCGGTCAGCCAGGCCAATCCCGAAGATCTTAAAGCCCGTTTGTATACTTTGAATGTGAACTCCAATCCGATTGTGCATGTGCCTCAGGATACACCGGTAAAAGCTGGTTCATTATTTAAGGGCTGGCGCGTGTATCGTTCCAGAGGCGATAGTGTCTATTATGATAAAACCAATATTTTGCTGCAGCCGGGCATGGATTTAAACATCGATTTAACCGCTTCCGAGCGCAGCTCGGGCTTCCAAGCTGCCGCTGATGGCGAGCCCGCTACATTAAATGGTGTGGTGGTGATCGATCAGCGCATCAGCGATACAACGGGTAGACTGAATTTTGACAAAATTAAATTGGAAGCAGAATGGACGACTGATGCAAGTGAATTAGGCGTTCCCGGTATTTTCCGTGTGGAGCAGAGCTTTAAGGATGAAGCCAATGGGCCTGCCAAAACAAAACCGGTCATGGTTTTCCGTGGTCTTCCAGGCATGAAAGCGGACTTGACAGAACTTGCTTTGAAGGATTTGGCCCCTAAAACCATTACAGAAGGTCAAGGTGCAACCGCTAAAACCTATAGCCGTGTGCTGTCTGATGAAGCCTGGGAAGCTGCACGTACACAGTCGGTGACGTTGACGAATCCGGCAACACCTGTACTCAGCATCGATTATCTCTTGCATCAAATCACGGATGAGGAAAAATTCACACCAGTCGGTGGGCAGATCACCTTACCCGTGCGGACGACCTTAACGGCTGACCATGCCCAGCGCTTGGTGACCTTCCCAACGGATCAGTATCCAGATAATGCAGATGCAACACCGACCCAATATCAGTATGCTTTTAAAGCCGATTCGGCACCTGCACCTGAGACACAAACTGTGGGTACAACCCAAGTGACGGTTGTGGTTACCTATCCGGATAACACCTCGGAAGAAGTGACGGCGAGTATTCAATTTGTCAGTCAGGCCGATTATTGGAAAAGTCAAAACGGCGGCGCACTGCAAACAGAGTCGCAAACTTTAGATTATGCCCAAGAATTGAAGACACCTGCAGACAAATTGTCCTTTATAGCAGCAGCTCAGCGAACAACCTTACCCCAAGGTGCCACAGTTGATGTGAAGGGTGTAGATACAAAGACCAAAGATCCGGCAAATAAACCGGATGGGGTTGTGCCAAAGACCTTGCATCAACAGTCAGCCGAGGTTGTTGTGACGTTTGCCGATGGTTCTCGTTTGAGTGCGCCGGTTATCGTCAATGTGCGCACGGCGGCGGAAACCTTTAAGCCAACTGCCAAGCAGAATAGCCTTTCGTTCTATCTAGGCGAGCGTTTAGAAGAGATTGTGGCGGGGACAAATCCGCCGCAAACGAGAAGACAACAAGCGACCAGTGGGGTGGTTGCATTCCCTAAGGAGAAAGACGGCAGTCCTTATGTCTTACCGATTCATGAAGATGGTTATCGCTTTAAGGATCCGGTCAATACTGCTGTATCGAACGCACCGCAGGGTACAGCAAATAAGATTGAAATCCATTATCAAGATAAGTCGGTCGGCTTTGTGCCCATTCTTGTTTTGATTGAATCTCAGTCGGATATTTGGAAACGCGAAAATCATCAAACCAAGCTCACAGGGGTTGAAACGACTTTTGACTACGGTCAGCGCCTAACAGATGCAGACATCAAAGGGTTGGTCGCAGAGAAAGATACCCTTGGAACAGCGACCGTCAGCATTGCCCCAATCATTAACATTGCACCTGAAGCGGGCAAACATGCTCAGACCGTCACTGCAACGGCGACTTTTGCAGATCAATCCAGCTTGAGCTCGGATCCATTTACAGTGCGGATTCGTACTGCGGCAGATACATTTACGCCAGCAATTTCGCCTTAAACTGTGGATTACAAGGGCACACCAAGCCTTCAGCAATTAAAAGCAGCTGTGTCTGAAAACAGTCAACCCAAGCCGAAAAATCTGGAAGCGGATTATATTTCACAGATTGCCCTTAAGTCTGGCAGCACCTATGACTCAGCGGATGAGACAGGTCAGCCACAACCCGTTACTTATGTCATCACCTATAAGGACGGTACGACGGACGAGGTTGACACAACCATTACGGTGCGTAAAAATGCACAAAATACACAATACGAGCCTAAAGTTCAGCCGTTGACGCTACCTTATGGTTCTACGGTTCCAGATTTAAGCAACCAGATTCAAAATCGTCATCAAGCAGGCGGTGCGAATCCGGCAGGTACTTTGCCAGAAGGGACGATCTTTGTGTCCGATCCAAATGGGATTAACACCAGCGTTCCGGGCGCATACACCGGGCGTGTCACGGTGACCTATCCGGATGGTTCTGCTGAAACGGTGCCTGTTCCTGTGACCGTGCTCACGGCAGGCGAAACCTTTGTGCCTGTGCCAGATGATGGTCTCGTTTTGCCCTATGGCTCTGTTCCAACC
>JAEZVR010000162.1 GCA_023420715.1 Bacillota bacterium
GCCATTTCGATTCCGCAACAGACGCTGACACTTCAAGGGATAGCCGGTATTATTTTGTCAATTGGTATGGGTGTGGACGCCAACGTCATTATTTCTGAACGTATTCAAGAGGAAATTCGGAATGGCAATACGGTTAAGCAGGCTGTCGAAATTGGTTTTAACAAAGCCTTTTCTTCGGTCTTGGATGGTAATGTGACAGTGGCCTTTGCAGCGCTTTGTTTGATCATTTTCGGTACAGGATCCATGTTGTCATTTGGTTATTCACTGCTTGTTGGTGTGGTGCTGAACTTGATTTGTGGTGCGACACTTTCACATCATTTAACGCGTTCGCTGGTAACCTTTAAAGGATTCAATAAAGCGGGTTTCTTTGTGTCTAGAAAGGGGAGAGCATAATGTTTAGTTTTTATAAAAATCGCTTCCGTTTTCTAGCGGCGTCCATTTTGGTTGTTTTAGCTGGTATTGTCAGTTTATTGGTTTTTGGTTTGAAACTTGACATCCAATTCAAAGGCGGTAGTATTCTCAAGTACACGTATCAAGGTGATGTTGACACGGCGAAAGTACAGCAAATTGCAGAAGACAGCCTCAAAACAGATGTCACCGTGCAATTGACCAGCGACCTGGCGACTCAGAAAAAAAGCATTGTGATTAGCGTGGCTGGCGATCAAGCTTTGAGTACGGATGAACAAACCAATCTTCGTACCGCATTAACGGGTGCGTTTCCAGAACAAAAAATCGAGGTTTCCGAAACCAATGTTGTTGATCCATATATTGGAAAGCAAACCTTGTTTAAGGGGTTATTGGCTGTTGCGGTGTCCTCTTTATTGATTGTGTTGTATGTGTGGATTCGTTTCCGAACCATTTCTGGACCGTCGGCAGGTGTATTTTCTTTGTTTGCACTTTTGCACGATGTCGTGATCGCCTTCTTTGTTTTCATTTTCATCGGCGCTCCACTGAACGAAACGGTTATTGCTGTGGTCTTGTCCATTCTTGGTTGGTCGGTCAACGACACCATCGTCATTTTTGACCGTATCCGCGAAAATGCAGGTCTACCAACCTTTAAGGGATTGACGTTGCCAGAATTGGTCGACCGATCGATTCATCAGGTTTTAAGCCGTTCGGTGACCACGAGTGTTTGCGCCTTTCTGGCAATTTTAGTGGCTTATGTTTTTGCTGTTGTATACAATATCGAAAGTATTCGTTCTTTTGCGCTGCCAATGATGATTGGTATTTTGGTTGGATCTTATTCTTCAATCTTCTTGGCAACACCATTTTGGGCGCAATGGATGTCCAGAAAGCAACAAGCTTAAATCTAAAAGTGGCCTTCGGGCCACTTTTCATTTTCGAAGGAGGTTGACGTGACAAATCGGGTGAAAGGGGCCATTTTTGATTTTGATGGTACCCTGGCAGATACGCTCTGGGTTTGGCGGAAAGTGGATCAGCTTTTTTTGGAACAATATGGATATACCTGTGACGAAGCCTATGTGGCGCAGATGCGCAATTTGTCATTTGTCGAAGCCGCTCATTGGACTTTGACACACTATAACCTACCCTGTACAGCAGCGGATATTTTACACCAATGGTTTAATCTGGCAGAGCAGTTGTACGCTACCTCGGTTACCCTAAAACCTGGCGCGAAGACCTATTTAAATCATTTGCGGCAATCTCAGATTCCCTTTGTTTTGGCCACCTCATCCAAACGGGCCTTTTGCGAATCTTTGCTTAAAGCAAACGATATCTATACTTGGTTTGCTGAACTTGTAACGGCAGACGAGGTAGCAGAAGCCAAGCGCGAACCAACCATTTTTTTGGCTGCACAAACAGCCTTACGGTTGAAACCGCATGAAATCGTGGTTTTTGAAGATAGTTTACAAGCGGTTCAAACGGCAGCCCGAGCTGGTTTTCAGACGGCAGCTTTCTATGATGAACACGTTCCATCTGAATTTGAGGCGATGAAGCCGATTGCGACTTGGTCGTTGCAGAATTGGACTGAAGCTTTGGAGACAGACATCTTTACATCAAATTGAAGTTAGTCATAGACAATTCATAGAAATTAGCATATACTAACGCCAGCTTATCAGGAGGCAGGCGTTTTTATTTATGCAAGAACGAATTAAAAAGACATTCCAACGCTGTATCAGCCGGGTGATCATTAGCTGTTTGACCTGTTTTATCGCAATTGGGTTGGCAATACCGATCCGTGCTCAATCTGATTTTGAGCCAACAGATTTTGAAGCGGAAAACGGTGTTTTATATGGTTTAACCGAAGCGGGTGCAAGCAAATTAAAAGATCATCAAGGTCATTTAACCCTGCCAAAGACTGGCTCGGATGGTGTTGAGATTACGCGAGTTGCTGCTTTTGCCTTTATTCCTAAAAAAAGCCAACATATACAGGAATATACTGGGCGAGAAGGTATTGGCGGTGAAGTGAATGATTTGGATGTGGATGGGATCCAGATTGTCGACCGTGGCGCTAATTTTGGATCGACGCTAATTAAGTCTGTACATGTGCCAGCCTCATACCGTCACATTGGCCAGGATGCTTTTGCATTTAACAAGACCTTGTCTGAGGTGACCTTTGAAGAGGGTCTCATTTCGATTAGTGATTATGCATTTGCTCATGGTGTGATACACACGCTTAATCTCCCAAAAACCTTAAAAAGATTAGGGGATCAGGTTTTTTTTGATAACCAAATTTCCGGCACCCTCGTCGTACCGTCTCTTTTGACCGATATTGGCGAACGGGTGTTTAAAGGGAATCGTCTAACTGGCGTTACGTTTGAAGGTGAAGGCATTGAAGTCCTCAAAGAGGCTGTTTTTGAAGATAACAGTCTACAGCGTGTCCGCATCCCAGCTTCTATTCGTCAAATTGAAGCAGATACCTTTGGCGCTAATCCAGGAGATCCAGAATATGGTTATTTTGTGGTTTTAACGACGCCAAACGGAGATAATCCAAAGGGGCTGATCGATCGCGGGAATTACTTTGTAGATCCAAGTGAAGAGAAGAAAACGAGTCTTTTGGAAATTGATACGAGTGTTTGGGAGCCGGCAGATTTTCGTTTCGATGGTGATACCATCTTGGGTTTTTCACAGCGCGGGGAATTTAAGGTGCGTACGAATAAGACATTGGTATTGCCTGCGATGAATGGTAATCAGCCAATTACAAAAATTGCACCTAACGCGTTTAGAAATGTCGATTTAACGGGTGATCAGCTTAAGAAATATGATATTGAATCGGTAGAACTCCCACCTGGACTGACTGAAATCGGCAGCTTTGCCTTTCAGTCAAACCGTTTGACAGAATTGCTCATTGATACAGATGCACCCTTATTGCGTATTGGCGAAGGTGCTTTTATGAATAATCAGCTTGAAATGCTGAGTTTACCGTCTGGATTGCAGTATATTGGAGATGCGGCTTTTCATATTAACAATTTGAATTTTGTCCTCATTCCTCAATCCACTGAGTTTTTAGGGCGATCGGCTTTCCGTCAAAATAATCTTGAATTTGGTGTGGGCTTTGAGGAAGGTGCAAAGTTGCGCCGTATCGAAGAAATGGCGTTTGCAGAAAGCCATGTTGCTCAGGTTTTATTCGAAAATGCAACCTCGTTAGAAGAAATTGCGGTTCAAGCATTCGCTGATAATCAAATTGAAACGCTTGAGTTGCCACCAGCGCTTAAAACGATTGAAGCGGAAGCTTTTAGATCGAATCAAATCACGCAGTTTGAAGCGCCAAAAAGTTTAAGCCATATTTTCTTTAATGCATTCGACGATAATCCTGGTTCTCCGTCTGCGGGAAATAAGGTTTTGGTCACCTTACCGGGCGATGTTACCACAACCTCGCTGGCCGACGGGGATCACTTTGTGATCGATCCGCGTTTGACCGTATCTGATACAGAGCCAATTAAGGCAATTTTGGAAAAGGTTCAAAAGGTTCTGGATGAACAGGAGAAATTATCACAGAAAACACTTTCTGATGCGATGCTGGATACGCTTCAAGAGCTGAAGGAAACAGGTGAAAACCTGCTAAAACAAGCCAGTGTCAGTCAAGGTCAGGCGGCAAATTATCTGTATAAAGCACCCTTTTTCTTGGATCGTATCCCGCTAGACCGAGCTATTGTCCGTGCGAATCGTGCTTTGCAAAAGGGTATGCCTGAGCGCTCTGATGAGGAGAAACTATTAAAAAACAAATTGGCATATGTTGAACAACATCGTCAAAATGCAGCTTGGAATCAGGAAAAGCTCGAGCGTGCTCAGACGGAATTAGAAAGATTGACGGATTTATACTTGGGCGAAGGCGAGATTGCTCAAACGAAAATGATCCAAGGTGTTTATGAATTGACGTCTAGTTTGCCGATTCCCTCATATTACATAGGCTTGAATGTTTATTTTAAGCCGGATGGCGAGATCTATTATGTCTTAGACCGCAGTTATGATATTGGCGAAGGGCAAAAAGACGAGTGGGGGAATCAAATCCTCAATGTCGATGAAGATAATGAAGGTTATCACGAACTTGCCTTGGTTACTTTACCAGACTATGAAGGTAAGCTAGCTAAAGACATCGTTAAGCTAGATGTCGATCGTATTGGCGGGATTCGTATGGTTCCAAAAGCAGCAGAGCATCGAGCTGGTATTTATGCGGCTGTCGCCGATGCGGCCAAAGACTTCTTAGCTGAAACAAATGTGTCAAAGCCAACTGAGGAGGACCCATCTAAGATTTCTGAAAAGGATCCATCACAGACCACAAAACCGGATGTTTTAGATCCAAAACCGGGATCCAACGCAGATCATCACGCTCAAGAAGAGATAACGGAAAAACTGACGGAACAGACGACTAAAATTATTGAGGTGGTCAGAGCAGTACCCAGAACGGGTGAAATAGTCTCAACTTGTGTCAATTTGGGTGTCGGCCTATTGTTGATCGCTATTGGTGCGGTCGTAATTGGCCTGAGATATCAAATTTATAGGAAGCATAGATAGATGATTGTTCGTGGCTGGGCGCATGCAGTTCGTCCAGCCCGATCAAAAAAAATGGTTGTTGTTTTCTATTTTACGGTGTTATAATTTGCTAACGGATAACATCAGCTAACTAAGCGATCCATTAGAGTCATGGAGGATGACGTTTTGAAAACACAAATTTTGAAGCGTTCTTTTTTTGGAGTTGTGGTCATAGCCTTGTTAATGGCCATCTTTCTGCCCGTTCACGCAACCTTTGCTGCAAAGAAAAAGCAATATGACGATTGGCAGGGTGTGGCAAAGGATATGCATCTGGTCTTTATGGAGGCCGTCAAAAATATTGATGCGGGCGATGCTAAAGCGGCCTATGACAATATGAACGATGCCTATTTTGGATATTACGAAGTGCAAGGCTTTGAAAAAAATGTCATGTTTGCCATTTCAAAAGACCGTGTTAACCATATCGAAGGTCTTTTCAGAGACATCAAGCATTCGCTTTTAGGGAATATTGAGAACGATCACGAAACCATTAAAAATGCGATCTATGATTTGTCGCGTAAAGTATACCGTGATGCCATGGTGCTCGATGGTGTTGTGCACGAAGATGCTGCAAATGAAGTGGGTAATGTGGTCTTCGGAGACGATATCCCCGCTGCGGTTAAGGGATCGGCTGATGTCGAACAACCAGTTGTTTCAACCAATTCTCAGGAAAAGACGCCTGAACAAGTGGCAGCCTCTGCGGAACGTTCAAAGCATTTTTCCTTTTTTACGTCTTTTGGTTTGCTGCTGCGTGAAGGTCTTGAAGCCATTTTAGTTTGTGTTGCCATTATTGCCTATTTGGTTAAAACCGGAAATAAACACTTATGTCGCTGGGTCTACTGGGGTATGCTTGCCGGGCTCATTGGCTCAGTCGGTTTGGCGATCTTGATCAATTTCATTTTTGGTGGTTTAGGCCAAGAACTGGTGGATGGCTGGACCATGTTCATTGCCGTTATTGTTCTCTTCTGGGTCAGCAACTGGATGTTGTCCCGTTCTAGCGAAGAAGCTTGGGAAAACTATATTCACCGCCAAATTAATAAATCAATTAACAAGCGGAATATGTATGGTTTGGTTGGTGCCGCATTCTTGGCCGTCATTCGTGAAGGTGCCGAGTTGATTCTGTTTTATAAAGCTGCCTTTAGTGGCGGTATGACGGATAAAACCTATGCGGCATTAGGTTTTGTGGCCGCTTTGGTTATTCTCGTTATTGTTTATCTTGTGTTTAGATTCACAACAGTTCGCCTACCGCTCAAACCTTTCTTCTTTGTCACCAGTATTTTGCTGTATGTCTTGTGCATCAGTTTCATGGGCAAAGGGGTGCAAGAACTCAGCGAAGCAGGCGTCATTTCTGGCGGTACCGTTATTCCGGCCATGAACGGCTTTAGTATTGATGAATTAGGTATTTACGATCGCGCGGAAACCTTGATCCCGCAAATTATGATACTCATTGCTTCTCTTTGGATCATTCTGTCGACAGTCATGAAGTCTAGAAGGGCCAAAAAGGAGATTGAGGCAATAAAACAAGACGCAGTTGAAGTCCATGAATCGGCTGAAACCTTGGCTGAATAACTTCAAACGTCAAAACATGCATTGCATGAGGAGGAGAAACAGATGAAGAAAAAATTAACTGCATTGATGCTCGCTGGTGTCGTGTGCGCCGCTCTTGGCTTGACAGGTTGTGGCCAACAAAAAGCACCGGCAACAACAGATAGCCAACCTAAGGCATCTGATTCTGCAAAACCATCAGATGATGCAAAGACATCAGAAAGCAACAGTGCTCAACCGTCTGCAGCCGCTGAAAAACCCGGTGAATCCGGTTTTGCGGAAGAACCAATCGGTGAAGAAGTGATTGTTGGCCCATACAAGGTGGCGGCAGTTTATTTCCAAGGCGTGGATATGATCCCAGAAGGCCGTCAACCCAGTGCTGCTGAATCTGATATGCATTTGGAAGCGGATATTCATTTGACGAGTGAAGCTGCTAAAACATTTGGTTTTGGTGACGGTGAAGAAATTTGGCCTGCCTATTTGACCGTTAACTATGTTGTCTCTAAAGAAGATGGTACAGAAGTCACATCCGGTGCATTCATGCCGATGAACGCAGATGATGGTGCGCATTACGGTGCGAACATCAAAAAAGGTGTGATCCCTGTTGGCAAATATAAGTTAAGATTTGAAATCCAACCATCTTCAGATTACCTGCTCCATGTTGATGAAGAAACGGGTGTGCCGGCTGTTCGTGGTGGCGGCTCAAAAGATGCTGCAGCAGAGTACTACAAAAAGCAAATTGCTGAATTCGATTGGGACTATGCAGCCGTTCAATTGACCGATAAATAAACGATTTAATAAAATTGGTTGCGACAGACCAGGTGAGAAATCATCTGGTCTACTGTCGCATTTAGGGGTGTTCTCTTGCTAAACTTTTTGATTGATGCCATTACGCCTTTAGTCATGTTAAGTGTCTTGTTTGGTCTGCTCGTGGCCTATTGTGGCAGACAGGCATTTAAGTTGCCTAAATGGCTTTTGCTTGCTGAGACAGTTCTTGCTTTGGTTGGAGGTATCACAATTTATGTGATGCGACGTTTAAATCCAAAAGGATTGGTTAAGCCGCTGGCAATCTTTAATCGTTGGACGCTGGCGGTTACGCTCATCGCCTTGTTATTGATGCTGTTAGCGCTAGTTATGACATTC
Organism: Bacillota bacterium; assembly: GCA_023420715.1. GTDB lineage: Bacteria > Bacillota > Clostridia > Saccharofermentanales > Fastidiosipilaceae > JAEZVR01. The sequence goes on from JAEZVR010000162.1 coordinate 7,678, forward strand.
ATATGCCATTCAAGGCAACGCATGCGTTATGCTGCGGCGATTGCAACGGTACTGTGGGGCGGCATTGCAGCGATTGCAATGGCAGCAATTAGTTTGCCCAGTCTTTTTCAATTAACACACGAATTTGTTGCGTTTGGCGAAGATAAACTCAGCACGGCATCCTTGTTTCGGACGGGTGGATACATTCTGGGCATCTTGCTTTGCTTGATGATCGGGCTATCGCTTTGTAAGGTGTTAAAGCGTTTATCACCACGCGGCTTTAACTTTTTTTCGTTCTTGTTCGCCCTGAGTCTTATTTTTGAATACACCTTAAAAGGTGTTGCTGCTTTAGGTCGCTTGCGGATTTTGCCACGGCGCGGTCTTGTTTTCGATTTAATGATTTTTGAAGATGTCAGTCAACCTTGGACTGTTGGGGCTTATGTCTTCGTGATGCTGTTGGCGGCTTTAACGGTTTTTGTCACCCATTTACGTATCAAAAAAACCTATAGCACGCCTGCCCAGAGAAGAAAGGCACTGTGGTGGCTCAGAAATTGTCGTCGGTGGTCGGTGGCAAGCGTCGTCTTTATCTTGCTTGGTTTTTTGGCCGTAACCGTTTTATATCAATATGTCACAAAACCGGTGGAGCTGGCGCCTGCTCAACCGTATCAGGATCATGGTCGTCAAATCATTATTCCGCTTACAGATGTGGAAGATGGGCATTTACATCGTTTTGCATACGATTATCAAGGTCACCATATACGCTTTATTGTGGTTAAAAAACCGCAGGGAAACACCTATGGTGTCGGCTTGGATGCCTGCGATATTTGTGGTGTGGCAGGTTATTATGAGCGAAAAAATGATGTCATTTGTAAACGATGCGATGTGGTCATGAATAAGTCCACCATCGGTTTTAAAGGCGGTTGTAATCCCGTGCCATTTGAATATGTCATCGAAGATGGACAGATTATCATCGATAAAGCCGTCTTAGAAGCTGAAAAAGATCGTTTCCCCGAGGGGCAATAAGAGGTTTTATGTACTGGAAAATGGTGTTTGGAACGTTGTTCCGTCAAAAAGGCAAGATGCTAATGATTGCTTTTACCGTGGCACTCGGTATATCGCTTGCCACAGCGATGATGAATGTCATGATTGGTGTTGGGGATAAGATTAACCAAGAATTGAAGACCTATGGGGCAAATATCAATGTTGTGCCAAAGGACGCTTCTTTATTGGATGACTTGTACGGTATTTCAGAAGGTGCTGGGGTGGGTGATAAGTATCTAAATGAAGCAGATGTCACCAAAATTAAGCAGATTTTTTGGGGGTTTAACATTGTTAATTTGGCTCCCACGCTAAAAGTAAAGGGCCATTTAGCTCAATCAGATCAAGTGATTCCCCTGAATGGCACTTGGTATGATCGGACCTTTAAACTGAATACGGGTGAAACCTTCGAAGCGGGTATCAAGGGACTCAAGAGCTGGTGGTCCATCGAGGGCGAGTGGCTCAACGATGACGATGATGAGGGTGTCCTGGTGGGCGCTTTGGTGGCCGGTCGAGAAGGGATAAAAGTTGGCGATTCATTGACCTATCAATTGGGGGAGACAACTAAAACCTATACCGTTCGAGGAATCTTAAATGCCGGTGGTGATGAAGATGAGGCAATATATGCCAGTTTAAAAGCGGTTCAGTCGCTCAGTGGACATGTCGGTAAAATATCAAATATTGAAGTCTCGGCATTGACAACCCCAGATAATGATTTGGCGAAAAAAGCTTCCCAGAATCCAGATTCGCTGACCCCAACAGAATATGACACCTGGTATTGCACGGCCTATGTCAGTACGATTTGCTACCAAATTCAAGAAGTGGTACAAGACGGTGTCGCAAAAGCGGTGCGACAAGTGGCAGAATCTGAAGGGACAATTTTAAACAAGACACAGTTCCTGATGCTCTTAATTACGATTCTGAGCTCGATTGGGTCTGCTTTGGGGATAAGCAATTTGATTACTGCTTCGGTTATGGAGCGCAGTCAGGAGATTGGTTTAATCAAAGCCATCGGGGGAACGGATATTCGAATTATCCTCATTATTTTGACAGAAATATTGCTTACAGGGTGTTTTGGCGGTGCGATTGGCTATGCTGTGGGGATGGGATTTACTCAGATTATTGGGTTGACTGTCTTTGACTCAACCATTCCCATTGCGCCCATGGTGGTTCCGATTGACATTGTCTTGTTATTAGCTGTGATCTTAATCGGAAGCATGCCGGCGATACGTTATCTTTTGCGATTAAAACCAACAGAAGTTTTACATGGGAGATAATCATGAGCAAGCGCAGTATGTATTTCAAAATGATTTTTAGCTCCCTGCTCAGAAGGCGTTCACGGATGGTTGTGGCGCTTTTGGCGATAGCCATTGGTGCGACCGTCATATCGGGCATGGTGACGATTTATTATGATATTCCGCGTCAACTTGGCAAAGAATTCCGATCTTATGGGGCTAATTTTGTGGTGCTCCCAGACGGGGATCAAAAAATTGACGCATCTACGTTAGATCAAGTCGCTCATGAATTGCCGCCAGGTAAGGTGGTCGGCATGGCACCTTATCGATATGAAACAACCAAAATTAACCAGAAACCGTATATTTTAGCTGGCACCAATATGGATGAGGCTAAGAAGAACAGTCCGTTTTGGTATATAGAAGGCCAATGGGTGAGCAGTGGTGAAACAGACCAGGTGATGGTGGGGAAAGAAATTGCAAAAACCATCGGTTTGGGCGTCGGCGATTCATTTAAAGTTTCTGGCGTTAAGTATGGCAAATCGGGTGTGGCATCCAATATCACGGATTCGGCAGAACAAGGCAAATTAAAAGACACGACGGATGATTATTATGATCATACCTTCAAAGTCAAAGGTATTATTACGACTGGTGGTGCTGAAGAAGGGTTCATTTTCTTAAATATGGCGGATCTCAATGCACTGTTGGAAGACGTCGTGCGTGTCGATGGTATTGAATGCTCGATTGAAGGGGACGCAGAGGCCTTAAATGCCTTGGCAGATCAGATTAAGACCTCGATTCCAGGCGTTGTGGGCAGACCGGTTAAACGGGTGACCCAATCTCAGGATACGGTTTTAGGGAAATTGCAGGCCTTGGTTTTGTTGGTGAATTTGGTGGTCTTGTTGCTCACCATGATTTCTGTGTTAACAACCATGCTCGCTGTTGTTGCCGAACGGCGAAAGGAAATTGGACTTAAAAAAGCGCTTGGGGCGCCTAGTGATGCAATCTTTAAAGAGTTCTTGGGCGAAGGTATTGGACTTGGTTTCTTTGGGGGCGTGCTCGGGGTTGTATTGGGTTTCTTCTTTGCTCAACGGGTGAGTTTGACCGTCTTTGGACGGGCGATTGAATTTTCCATTCTCATCATACCTTTCACCTTAATCGTATCGGTGGCCATTACAATCATTGCCTGCTGGTGGCCTGTCAAAAAGGCAACACAAATTGATCCAGCCCTCGTTTTGCGTGGAGAATAAGGAGTGCTTATGTCTATTCAAAGGATTGAAACGATTGAAACCGCATCGGTAGATGCCAAACAGCCTGTGCTTGAGTTAAAAAACGTCTCAAAAATTTATGAAAGCGTCAATGCCCTACAACACATTAATTTGACGGTTCATCAAAACGAATGGATTTCGGTCATGGGTTCGTCTGGCTCTGGAAAAACGACACTCATGAATATCATTGGTTGTTTGGATCGCCCAACGGAAGGTGATGTCTTCATCGATGGCATTAATATCACCCAGCAAAGTCAGCGGGCATTAACGACCATCCGACGCGAAAAAATTGGCTTGATTTTTCAACAATTTCATTTGGTTCAGTATTTAACGGCAGTTGAAAACGTGATGATGGCGCAATATTATCACTCGATGCCAGACGAAAAAGAAGCCCTAGCAGCATTAGAAAAAGTCGGTCTTAAAGATCGGGCAAAGCATTTGCCAAGACAATTGTCAGGTGGTGAGCAACAACGTGTTTGTATTGCACGTGCATTAATTAACAACCCACCGTTAATTTTGGCAGACGAACCAACAGGAAACCTGGATGAAGAAAATGAACAAATTGTGATTGGCATTCTTAAACAGCTTCATCAAGAAGGTGCAACGATTGTGGTTGTTACGCACGATCCAGAGGTCGGTGAAGAAGCACAACGTCGAGTGATATTGGATTACGGCAAGATCAGTCGCATCGATGATTTACAAAGTATGCGTCAAAATAAAGGAGAATGATGATGAAAAAAAGACATTTTGGTGTATGGGTCGCTCTGGTTGTGGGTGCAATGGGGATGGTATTAACCGCCTGTGGTGGTAAAACGGATTTTGCGAACCTGAAATTGAAAGACGGTACGTATCAAGGGCATTATCGAGATGAAGAGGATGGTGCAAGTGCTTCGGAAGTTTTGGTTACCTTGACCATTAAAGATGGAAAAATTGATGCTTGTGAGAGTATCGAAAAATTAATCACAGCACCTGCAGCAAAAGACGAATCCTATGGCAAAAATGCCGGAGATCAAAACTATCAAAAGGCGCAAATTGCAGTTAAAGGTATCCGTCAATATCCGCAAAAGTTGGTTGAGGTGCAAGATCCAGAAAAAGTGGATGCCATTAGTGGTGCCACCGTTTCTCAAAAACGTTTTAAAGCAGCCGTGTGGGACGCATTGAACCAAGCAAAATAAGCGAGTAATTTGTCTATGATTAAAGCATCACCTTTTTTGCGGGGGATTTTGTCGATTCAGACCATCCTTTTAATCCTAATTGCCTTATCCCCCTTTGTTTTATCGCCGGTTTGTCCGGCAATGCCAAATGGTAAGTTCATGCCTTGTCATTACAGTGGTTTGCTCATTACCGTTTTAGCAGCTTTTTTGGCTGCTTTGAGTTTGTTGATTACCCTAATACCGGTGCGTCGCTTGATCTTAATTGGGCATGCGATTGTTGTGCTGGGGGTGGCATTATGCTATCTCATTCCGACCCGGATTTTACCAGTATCGTATGCACCCTCAAAGTTGTTTGGCCTTTGCGGCCATGTCGATATGCCCTGCCAGCACACCTTCCATTTAGTGACGATTGGGTTGATTCTTGTCGCTGTGATCTCAATTGGGACATTTATGTGGCAGTGGTTGCGCCGTGTCTTTTAGTGGATGAATGAGATGGAGATTGCATGGATAGACCTTTAACACCGAGCCAAGTGGCCAAATGCAATATGAGTCATCGGACGGGGCGCAGTTTTGGCCTTGTCCTATTAATTACGTTATTTGCTTTTTTTCTGTCGGCTGGATCTTTATTGTTTTTAGGCTTAACAGGCGGGGTACAGCAATTAACCGCTCGTTTGGGCGCAGATATTATGATTGTGCCCGAAGGGTATAAGGCAAATATTGAGAGTGTCCTTTTAAAAGGTGAACCGAGCACGTTCTACCTGCCTGCAGGAGCTTATGAACGGATCCAAGCGGAGCCTGGTATTGCTAAAATTACCCCTCAGCTTTATGTGGCAACTTTGTCGGCCGCTTGTTGTTCGTACCCGGTTCAAATTATTGGGATTGATCAGACAACCGATTTCCTGATTCAACCCTGGCTGCCAGGACCGTTTCGTGGTCGTTTACAAGATGGTGAGGCCATTGTGGGTGCAAAGATCGTCGGAGAAGCTGGAGAAACCATTCACTTCTTTGACCAGAATATTCAAATTGCTGGGCGATTAGAACAAACAGGGATGGGATTTGATGCGACGGTTTTTGTCAATATGAAGACCGCGCAAATGTTGGCGCATGCCAGTGAACGCATGGGTAAAAATCCGGCAGCTTCAGCCGATGTCATCAGCACTTTAATGATTAAAGTGGCAGATGGTGTGGATCCTGCGAAACTTGCAACCTATCTCTCTAAAACGTATGGAAAAGAAGGCATATTTGCAATTTTCAGTCAGCGTTTTGTCAATGCACTATCGGCTAGTTTGCGGACAATCACAAAAGTCTTAATTGGATTAGGTGGCGTCATCACCAGTTTGGTGTTCTTTATGCTTATGCTGTCATTTACAACAACCATGAAAAGCCGACAAAAAGAATGGGTTGTCCTAAAAATGATGGGCGCAACGAGAGCTGTTTTGCGCAAAATTGTTTTGGGAGAAGCGAATCGCATTGGCCTTTATGGCGGTGTTTTGGGTGTTCTTCTTGGGGCCTTCGTGGGTATGGTCGTTGGTCCTGGTTTGGGTCAACAACTTGGCATGCCTTTTCATAGCGCATCCTGGGGTTTGCTCGCTGCCATCCTGGGGCTTGCCTTCCTGTTTGCCTGGCTCATTGGCGTATTGGCTTGTTTGCCTGCTTTGAGGAAGGTTTTTAAAGCGGAAACTTATACGGCATTTCGGGCTTATGATTGAGGTTTTATGATCTATATTGAACAATTATCTAAGACGTTCCATACCGTTCATCGCGAAATCGAAGCCGTTAAACAGGTTGATTTTAAAATGGATGAACCTGCTTTTTACCAAATTATTGGCAGATCCGGCAGTGGGAAAAGCACCTTGCTGCACCTAATGACTGGTTTGTTGCGGCCAACCGCTGGAAAGATCATCATTTGTGGTCAAGATTATGCCGATTTATCTGAGGATGCATTGGCAAAATGTCGCAACCAGCATATTGGTTTCATTTCTCAGCAGGCGACGCTTTTATCGGCTTTGAACGTTATCGAGAACATTGTTTTACCCTGGTATCTCTTGGGGAAACGAGATGGTGATCCATATGGACGCGCCAGACTGCTGTTGGATTCATTTGAGATTAGACATTTGGAAAAAGCGCAGGTCCGTGAATTGTCGGGTGGTGAATTGCGCCGTGTTCAAATTGTCCGTGCATTAATCAATCAACCTGATTTGCTCATCGCCGACGAGCCAACATCTGACTTAGACGCAGAAAGCACGAAGTTGGTGATGAATGCATTGGTATCTTGTGTTCAACGCGGGATGGGTGTGGTTGCCGTAACCCATGAGCTCGATACATTGGCTTATGGCGACAAGGTCTGGACAATGTCGGAGGGCAGATTATCCGCAGGAAACGGTTTTGCAGATGAAAACTAGTCTATGTTCTTTAATCAAACGGTCATCTCTTTGTTTAATCAGTATCTTTTTGTTGTGCTTGAGCGGTTGTGGTCGCCCGGCGCGCACAGATCTTGATATCTATAAAGATCCTGTCGGGAAAGCCCTGCCCGATACTTTCCATGTGGCAATTCCACAGCAGCCGGAAGGGCTTACCCCAGATGAGGCCCATGATCGCCAGGCTAAATTATTGCTTAGTCAGCTGTATGAAGGTTTAACCCGTTATAACAATGCTGGCAAAATCACCTTATCCGCTTGTGAAGAGATTTCCCATGATGATTCGGGTCAGGTATGGACCTTTAACCTTCGGCCTGATCTAAAATGGAGTAACGGCGCTTCGGTAACTGCTCAAGATTTTTTGGTGAGTTGGTTGCGCACCGCTTTAAGCACGTCTGTTGACTGCAGTCGGTTTTTGCTGATAGAGGGTTTCGATCAGTGGATTCAATCGCAGCAGAATGGATCACTTGATCGTTCAGATGAAGACTTATTGGCTTCGGCGGATCGAGTGGGTTTGACTGCAGACGGTCTTCGGTTAACCGTTCGGCTAAAATATCCTTTTTTGCGATTTGATGAATGGGTGAGTCATGCCATTTTTTATCCCCATCGTAAAGACCATCAGCAAGCGTTATATAATGGCGCTTATCAGGTCGATGAACAGCGTGATCAGACCATCAAACTGGTTAAAAACGCCCATTATTGGGATGAAGCAAATGTCAAAATAAAACAGGTTGATGTACAGATTATACCGAATGAAGTGATGGCTTATGAGGCATTTCGTCGCGGAGAAATTGATGTCATTGGTTTGCCATTTTACGATGTGCCACTCAATCGTAGAGAATCATTCAGTCGCTTACCCAATCGCTTATTGTTCCCGACGACACAAGTTGACTATTTATCTTTTACAGGTTCTGAACCATCATTTGACTTGCCGACGGTTAGACAGTTGCTGGCGTCGGTTTTAGACTATCCATTTATGAATGGTGCCATTTTGTATGATGCATCCGAAGCCGTTATGCCACTTCCCAAGGCCTCTTTAAATGATCGGCAAAAAGCTCGGGATCAGATGGCAGAAGCTTTGTCGATGGCTAACTTATCTGCTTGGCCAGACGAAGGCTTTTTGTGCGTGAGTCCGGACCGTCCAGTTGATTATCGGCTTTTGGTGGCCTGTGTTAAAGAATGGTTTAATGCTTTTGATTTTAAAGGACAGCTCAAGCAGCGAAAAAATGTCCCGGAAACAGCAAGGATTGATGTGCAGTATGCAGATTGCCAGGTGGCAACGACTGAACCGTTAGATGTGTTCCGTATTTTGGCCTTAGACGCAGAATTTGCACAGCTCAAAAATGAATCGTCAAGTATGCGTCCAGGGCTTCGATTGCCCCTCGAAGAACAACGCCGTCTCATAGAGCTGTCAGACGAATCTTTAGCCGCTTATGTTGAGCAAAACTGGCCGGTGATACCCCTTTATCAGAGACAGGCGAGTGTGGCCGTCCAAACCCATTTAATGGGATTACAAGTATTGCCAAACGGAGATGTCTTCTTTAAGGATCTCTATTTTAGGTAAGGTGCTTTCTCCAGCGATTTGGTAGAATAAATATATTGATTTGCTGGAGGATGTCATGCCAACGTTTACGCAATTACGACAGATTCATCCGGTATTTATATACCGTTCTTATCACATTGAACAGCTCTCAGATTCGCTTTGTTTTACTTGGACGTTTGAAGTTCCTGGATGCATGGTCTTCAAACCGAGCATGACCTTTCCGTTAAATGATTGTGTGGGACAGGCAGATGTGGAAGATCCAACACTTAAACGCTTGGTTTTTTGTTTGGGCATGGTGGAATTGGTCAGTTACTGGAAGGCTTTTTGTTCACCGATCATCCGCATTGAAGCAGGTGGTTTAACCCAAATAGAACAAGACTGGTGGCGAAAACTGTATTATTTGGGGCTCGGTGAATTTGCTTATTTAAACGGTATTGAGTGGACTCCCGATGATATGTTTTGTTTTGAGTTGGCCTGTGCTGCACACGAGGTTTATCAACCAGTCAAAACATCAAAGCGCGCTTTCGATCAGAACCGGGTCTTAATTCCAATCGGGGGCGGAAAAGATTCTGTTGTCACATTGGAACACTTGCGCCATCAGGAGATGGATTGTTTTGTTTTTGGCATTAACCCGATACAGGCGGTGAAAAATTGTATTTCAGCTGCGGAGATTCCGCATGATCGACAGATTTTTCTGACGCGACGCTTGGATCCTCAATTATTGAATTTGAATCAAGCTGGATATTTAAACGGCCATACCCCCTTTTCTGCGATTGTTGCCTTTTCTAGCCTGATTACTGCTTATTTGTACGGTATTCCATTTATAGCCTTATCGAACGAAGCTTCGGCAAATGAGTCGACCGTTCCTGGGACAGAGATTAATCATCAATATAGTAAAACGACAGCCTTTGAGCGTGATTTTGATCAATATGTGCATCAGATGCTGGGTTTGGAGATTCGTTATTTTAGCTTGCTCAGACCATTTAGTGAGTGGGCGATTGCACGTTCATTTACCCAATATCCGCAATACACATCGGTATTTCGTTCCTGCAATGCGGGCAGCAAGCAGAATGCGTGGTGTGGACATTGTGCCAAATGTCTTTTTATCGCTTGCATGTTGTGTCCCTTTTATACGATTGAGCATGTGCATACCATCTTGGGAACTCCCATTTTTGAAGATCCAAAGATGCTACCGATTTTAGATCAATTAAGCGGTGCGGCCCCGACGAAAGCCTTTGAATGTGTGGGCACAACCCATGAAGTTTGTTTAGCCCTCAATGCTTGTTTGGATCGGTATCGCGCTACCGTGACCGATCTGACCGATTTGCCCTTGTTATTGCAACAGTATGTTAAAAATGCGCAGAACGGTGCTTATGGGACTCAAGTTGTATTAGATGCTAAAAACTGGCCGCAGACACCCAAATTACAGGCGGATTTGCACCCTTTAACCCGTTGGCATACGAATGAATCTTTACCGGAGCAGTTTAAACCAATCGTGGCTGATCTGTTACAACCGAGGTTGGAAACGGCATTGCAAGAACGACATTTGGCCATTTATGGGCTGGGGATGGAAGGTCAAGCAGCTTTGCGCTGGTGTCTTATCCATGCGCCAAGTTTGAATCTCAAAAAACTGACTTTGTGGGATGCAAAAAATCTTTCTCAGGATGATGTGCTGAAGATGATCCCCAAAGAACAACCTTGGTTGAGCAGTGTGTTGCAGGAACAACTGGCGGCAGGTTTAATCGAACTTAAATTGGGGCAAAGCGATTTTGGAGATGTGAGCATCTATGATGTCATTTTAAAATCGCCAGGCATTAGTTTTCAATCTTTTGACTTCTCGCCGGTTGAAGGTACGACGAAACAAATCAGTAAGGCTGCACCGTATTTGTCAAGCAAAGTAGAAAGGGGTTGGCCGATCGTAACCGCTCAAACAAATTGGCTTTTGCAATTTGGCTTATCTCAATCGGTTATTGGGGTTACCGGTACGAAAGGTAAATCAACCACGACACGTCTGGTTTTTGAGATGCTGCGCTGTGCCGCAAAAAATACGGACCAGGATCCACGGATATTAGGCAATATCGGGGTACCGGTTATGGGTGTTTGGGACGAGATAACCAGAGATACCACCATTGCTCTAGAATTGTCTTCGCATCAGTTAGAATATATGGATCACGCACCTCAAGTGGCCATTATCACGAATTTTTATCCGGAACATCTGGATCACTATCGGTCCTATGAAGCTTATTTAAATGCAAAACTAAATATTGTTCGGCATCAAAGCGAATCCGATGTCTTTGTGTTAAATTTGGATGATGCTGCGGTCGTCGAACGTGCTTTGCCGATTAGTAGAAGTCGTTTGTTTGGCGTGACCACCAAAGCGATTGATCCTCAAAAGGGAGATGGTTGGAAACAACAATTCCCCGATCTCACGCGACCTTTAGAAAAACTATTTGTGATTCGGGGACGTGAGATTGTGCAATATCATGTATCTGAATCCGATCACTTGTTGGAAATAAATGGCATTCGTCTGAACAATCAAAAGCATCTGCCTGGTCAGCATCATGTGATGGACGCCGCCTTAGCGATGGCAGGTGCCATTGGGCTGGGTGTGTCCGTAGAGGCAGCGGTTGAAGGGCTTGAAGCATTTGAAGGCCTTCCCCATCGCATGGCCTATGTGGGCTGTTATCAGGAAATTGATTTTTATAATGATTCGATTGCAACCATTCCACAATCTACTTTATTAGCCATTGAGACCCTCGGCAACGTCCATACGCTTTTGGTTGGTGGGAAAGACAGGGGCATATCTTATCAGGCTTTTGCAGAGGCTTTGAGTCAGACGGATATTCGCTGTGTGATCGGTTTGCCGGATACCGGTCAAGATATCTTGACACGCTTAAAAGCAGCAGATCTTAAAAATAATTGTTCTAGAGAATACCTCTTGGCATCTGACATGGATGAGGCGGTTCGATTGGCTTTTGCCCATACAATGCCCGGTGGAACCTGTCTGCTTTCTCCTGCGGCTTCGAGTTATAATGTCTATCAGAATTTTGCAGAACGTGGGCAGGCTTTTATTCAAGCGATTCAAAACCAGGCCTAAAGATGTTTTTGCGCATGCCAAACGGTTTTCCATTGTCTTTATAGTCGGTCTGTGCTATAGTTCAGACGTTTGTCAAACAATAGATTGAATCATTCATCATCCATTATGGGAAAAGTGTTCAGGAGGAACAGTATGGAAAGATGTGATGTGGTCATCATTGGCGGCGGCTTAGCCGGTATTTTTGCTGCCTATGAATTGATCTCCAAAAAGCCAGATTTAAAAGTTGTTTTATTAGAGGAAGGTCAGGATATTCGGCATCGATCCTGTCCAATTGTAGCGGGCAAGACCCCCAGATGTATTAATTGTCCAACTTGTGGCATTATGCGCGGTTTTGGCGGCGCAGGGGCTTTTTCCGACGGGAAATTCAATTTTACGACACAGTTTGGGGGCTGGTTGAACGATTATGTCTCCGATCAAAAAGTGATGGGGCTGATTGATTATGTGGACCAAATTAATCAAGCTTTCGGGGCAACCGATGCCTGTTTTTCAACCTATAGCGAAGCGGCAGATGAGATTCGTCGGCGTGCGTTGGCTGTGGATATGCACTTGCTCGATGCAAAATGCAAGCATTTGGGAACTGAGCGCAATCGAGAAATCTTAATTCAACAGTATGACTGGCTGGATCAACGAATTGATTTGCGCTGTAAAACCAAGGTGGAAGAGATTGAATCTGCAGATGGTGCAGGCTGGGTTGTTCATACGAAAGATCAGAGTCTTGCTTGTACTTATCTGGTTGCCGCTCCCGGACGCGCTGGGGCAGAGTGGTTCAGTGGACAATGTGAGAAACTGGGTATTCCATTGCTCAATAATCAAGTGGATTTAGGCGTTCGAGTTGAATTGCCGGCAACGGTTTTTAAAGATATTACCGACACCGTATATGAAGCAAAAATGAAGTATCGGACCCATCAATATGGAGATATTGTGAGAACCTTTTGCATGAATCCATATGGTTATGTGGTAGCCGAAAATACGGATGGTATTATTACGGTCAATGGGCACAGCTATACAGATCCTGCCTTGCGAAGTGAGAATACAAACTTTGCACTCTTAGTCAGTAATACATTTACAGAACCTTTTAAGGAACCCTATCGCTATGGTAAGCATATTGCATCCTTATCCAATATGCTGGGTGGCGGTGTGATGGTGCAACGTTTTGGCGATTTGTTGGAAGGTCGCCGTACGAATGAGCACAGACTTAGCGGGAGTTTTGTTAAACCAACCTTGGATGCAACGCCTGGGGATTTGAGTTTGGTATTACCTAAGCGACATTTGGACAATATTATTGAAATGATCCAAGTGCTGGATCGTATCGCGCCGGGTACGGCAAATATGGATACTTTGCTTTATGGGGTGGAAGTTAAATTTTATAGTGCCCGACTACAGTTAGATGGACAGCTCGAAACGCCGATGCAAAACTTATATGCAGCAGGTGATGGTGCAGGCGTAACCCGAGGCCTTTCACAGGCTGGCGCCAGTGGCGTTTTGGCTGCTCAAGGCATTTTGAACAAACTGGGTGTTCAAATCTAGATATTGTGTATCACCGACGATAGAAAACCCGCTTTCTCTTTGAAAGCGGGTTTTTTTGTCTTTGCGATGTTTAATTGTTTATAGAATGGCAAGTGCTTCTAGAACATAGCGCAGAATGAAGAGTGTCGCCAAAATGTACATCGTTACCGATACTTGTTTGGCACGACCGGTAAAGAGTTTTAAGAGCACATAAGAAATCATGCCGAAAACAATACCTTCTGCAATGCTATAGGCAAAGGGCATGACAATGATGGTTAAGAAAGCGGGAATCGCTTCTGTCATGTCCGACAGATCAATATCTTTAATAGGGGACATCATAAAGACACCGACCATAATTAGCGCTGGTGCGGTAGCAGCAGAAGGCACCATGCCAAATACAGGGGCAAAGAACAGGGCCAAAGCAAAGAAAATGGCAGTGAAGATACTGGTTAAACCCGTGCGTCCACCTTCGGCTACGCCGGCAGATGATTCAACATAGGTTGTTACGGTAGATGTGCCCAAGCAAGAACCAGCAATGGTGCCGACAGCATCTGCCATGAGGGCGCCTTTAATACGGGGCAAACGTCCCTTTTCATCGAGCATGTTGGTTTTAGAAGCGACACCGACTAAAGTGCCCAAGGTATCAAAAATATCGACAAAGAGGAAAGAGAATAAGACGATGAGCATGTCGAAACTCAGAACCTTTGACCATTCAAATTGAAAAGCAATGGGGGCAACGGATGGTGGCAATGTGACCAAACTACCTTCTGGCAAATGGGTGACACCGAGTGGAATACCAATGATGGTGGTTGCCAAAATACCGAATAATAAGGCGCCTTTTACACGGAAGTGGTAGAGGACCCCCATGATAATGAGGCCTAGGATTGCGAGCCAGACATTGCGATCTGCAAAAGAACCCAATTGAACAAGTGTACCGGATGTATTTAAGGTCGGTTCACCGTTAACCATGGCAACTTTGCCAGATACAATTAAGCCGCTGTTGATGCAGCCGATTAGGGCAATAAAGAGACCAATACCAACAGACACAGCTTTTTTTAGGTTTTTTGGTATGGAATTGAAGATGGCTTCTCGGACCTTAAAGAGTGACATCAACACAAAGACAAAACCTTCGAGCAATACCGCTGTTAAGGCAAATTGCCAGGTATGTCCCATGCGCAACACAACGGAATAGGCGAAGAAGGCATTGAGCCCCATGCCAGAAGCGAGTGCGAATGGATAGTTTGCCATCAAGGCCATGAGCACAGAGCCGATAACAGCTGCTAAAGCCGTTGCTGTAAAAACAGCGGCACTCGGCATGCCGGCATCGCCAAGAATACTTGGATTGACGATGAGTACATAAGCCATTGTCATGAATGTGGTTAAACCGGCAATGGCTTCGGTTTTGATATTGGTGTTGTGCTTCTTTAACTGGAAGACACGATCCAATAATCCAGTGGATGAATGCGTCATTTGTTAACCCTCCTATGGTTTATCCAAACAAATATAACGAAGTCATCATATCAACTTATCAACGATAAAAAAAGTCATATGATTGTTAAATCGAAGCGTTTAATCTTGATTGATATCAAAAAGGGCAAGATTAGGATTGCGGTCGATGGCCCAATCGATGGCCCATTGGCTTTCGAATAGGAGGACCAGTTGATCATGGCGATCCAAAACAGTGGCTGTCGTGCTTGTCAAATTGAGCGATTCTGCATCGTCCAGCGTGAGTTCACGTCCATCTTTAAATCTCACCCATCTGGCAAAGCGGAACGGTTGACGCTGCATCAGCAGTTGAACGTTATATTCATTCTGAAGACGATGCTCTAGCACTTCGAATTGAAGCACACCCACAACCCCCGCATAATAAGTTTCTGTACCCGCATCTGGGCGTTTAAAGAGTTGAACGGCCCCTTCTTGTGAAAGCTGCAGCATCCCTTTTGTAAACTGTTTGCGTTTCATGGAGTCTTTAGGTGATATTTGGGCAAAATGCTCCGGGGAAAACTGTGGAATATTGGCAAATTGAATGGCGGGTTTGCCCGTGTAGAGAGAATCCCCGATACGCAAAAGCCCTGTGTCAAAGATTCCGATAATGTCACCGGCAAACGCTTCGTCCAGAATACGGTGATCTTGAGCCATAAAAGTCTGTGGTTGATTTAACCGAATGGGTTTGCCGTCACGGCTGTTGATTGCTTCAAGGCCTTTTTCAAAATGTCCGGAACAAATTCGGATAAATGCCATACGGTCTCGGTGTCCAGGGTTCATATTGGCCTGTATTTTAAAGACAAAAGCACTAAATCGATCGGTATTTGGATCAATGGGATCGCCTTGTGTTGCTTTTGGAGAAGGGCTGGGGGCCATCTTCAAAAAATCCTGAAGGAAGGGCTCAACCCCAAAATTGGTAATGGCGCTGCCAAAAAAGACGGGCGTTAGTTCGCCAGCTAAAACTCGATCCAGATCGAGTTCTTCTCCAGCAATGCTCAACAGTTCAATATCTTCTTGCAGCTGCGTATGCCGTGCGTGTCCGATGAGATCTCCGAGAGCAGGATCGTCCACATTCGTCACTTGCACGTCAACCTGCTTGGCGCCGTGATGGCCTTCTGCAATAAAACGCTGGATTTGTTTGAGCTGTCGGTTATAGACGCCTTGGAAATCACCATCGATACCAATGGGCCAGTTTATTGGATAAGAATCGATGTTTAAAACTTTTTCCAATTGATCCAAGAGTTCAAAAGGTGGTAAAGAGGCGCGATCCATTTTATTAATGAACGTAAAAATTGGAATCCCACGCATGCGGCAGACGTGGAACAGCTTAATGGTTTGTGGCTCCACCCCTTTGGCACCGTCAATGAGCATGACGGCTGCGTCGGCGGCACATAAGGTGCGATAGGTATCTTCAGAAAAATCCTGGTGACCAGGCGTATCCAAAATATTGATACAGTAGCCTTGATACTCAAATTGCATAATCGAAGATGTCACTGAAATACCGCGTTGTTTTTCGATTTCCATCCAGTCAGAGGTTGCATGATGAGCTGCTTTGCGGGCCTTAACACTTCCGGCTTCATGAATGGCGCCCCCATAGAGCAACAGTTTTTCGGTCATGGTGGTTTTACCAGCGTCTGGATGGGAAATAATGGCAAACGTCCGACGACGTGCCACTTCTTTTTTTAGTTGTTCTGGGTTCATGATATCCTCACTTTTTAATTCTAATCATTAGGTGGATACAGGCCTTTTGACGCTCGTGCATATCTCGATTAGATAAACAGGCTATACGTGCAAGGGCTAGTCAGATGAATCTTCGCCGAAGGCGGGGGTGTGAATAAGATGTTGATCGACAAATTGTTTGGCCATGCGATAGGAAAAATAGCCGTGTTGGGCAGCGTAGGACT
>JAEZVR010000047.1 GCA_023420715.1 Bacillota bacterium
TTAAAATGCTTTAAGTTAAATCGTACAACGAAGCAATTTATGCAGTTCTTCCAAATTTTGAGCGTTCCTACCATTATTGCTGGCGCTTGTTTTGGCAGTGGCTTTTCCCTTTCATTCCCATCGCTGATGAATCCAACAGAGGCTTATATGCCCTTTATGCTGGTTTCGGTCATCATTGGTTTCTTCATGCTGATGATGGGACTGGGCATTAAGGCCTATATGCTGATTCGTGACGGGGAACCTTTGGCGGCCGTTTACGATGTGCTTTTTTGGTATTTTGCGTTAATCGGTGCCATCGTTTTGATTGTCAGCGGTATGCTCAATTTCCCAAAAATTGTCGGCACAGTCGCGATGATTGCCATGATTGTTGGTCTGGTCGGTCTTTTATTGTTTTCTGCTCGAGAACAAAAGAAGCTTTTCCCGCGTTTGGCCTGGGGACTCTACAATGTCTATGGCATTTCTTCATGGATTGGTGATTTCGTTTCCTATACGCGGATTGCTGCCTTGGCCTTGTCTGGTGCCTTTATCGGCTATGCCGTCAATCTGATCGCAGGTGGGCTCTTGCATTCAGTCATTGGTTTTGTGCCAGCAGTCCTGATTCTTGTTGCATTTCATGCATTTAACTTGTTCTTATCGGCGCTATCTGGTTATGTTCACACCATGCGTTTGGTATACGTCGAATTTTTTGGCAAGTTTTTTACCGGTGGTGGCAAGCCCTTTAAACGCTTTAGGGCACCGTCCGTTTATTTGGATGTTCAGTAGGTGATCGCAGCCCATAGGCTGTTCACAGGGAATTTAATCCCAATGATATCGGTTTATCAGAGAGGTATCTCTATAAAACGTGTATACACGAAAAATATTGGAGGCATTATGGAAAACGTAGGATTTTTAACACAATACGGTGGTATGATTTTCGGCTTACTCGGTGTTGTATTGGCGGTCTTTTTGGCAGGTTACGGTTCTGCTAAAGGGGTTGGAATGGCTGGTGAAGCAGCCAGTGCGCTGATTATTGATGAACCTGAAAAGTTTGGTAAAGCATTGGTCCTTCAACTTTTACCTGGTACACAAGGTCTTTATGGTTTTGTTATCGGTATTATGGCTATGGGGAAATTGGTCACAGATACGAATTTACAAAGTGGTTTAGCGATTCTTCTGGCTTGTCTGCCAATTGCTTTGGTTGGTTTGTTATCTGCTATTGCGCAGGCAAAAGTTGCGATTGGTGGCTTAAACATTTTGGCAAAAAATGCATCTCAATCCACAAAAGGTATGATTATGGCCATCATGGTTGAAACCTATGCCATTCTGTCCTTTGTTATTTCCTTGATGTTGTTGGGTAAAATTTAAGCACTCAACGCGGAGAAAATCATGTCGAATGTAGACAAAATTATCGAAAAAATTCAGTCGGATGCTCAACAAGAAGCGGCAGATATTTTGCAAGAAGCCCAAGCAAAAGCGGATCAGATTTTGACTGAGGCAGAAGCACAAGCCTATCGAGAAGCCGAGATCGTCATTGAGCAGGGAAAACAGCAAGCGCGTTTTGATCAAGAACGTCGTGTCGCGAATTTGCAATTGGCCGCCAGAGATCAGGTGCTTGAAGCCCGGCAAAAGACGCTTGATCGCATCTTTGATCTCGCCAAAGAAAAATTGGCCAACTTGAGCAAGGCGGATATGCAACAGCTTCTTGAGGCTTATTTTGCTCATCATCCAGCAGGTGATGATACCTGTTTGTGGGTTGGTGAATCCTATCGAGATTGCGCCCCCTCCGGTGTTCAGACTTTGGTGGATGAGACCATTCAATCAGGCTTTAAGGTACAGCGTCAGGGCATTATCGAGAATCATGATTTTGCTGAATTGGTTCAATACCTTAAAGATGATTTGATGATGCATATTGTCGAGCAATTACAGCAGGTGGTATATGAAGCGTGAAGATTATATCCATGCCTCGACGCGGGTTCGATTGTTGGAGAAGCTTTTATTGCCGATGAGCACGCTTAAGCGCATCGCTCAAGCGACAGATTTTGAAGAGGCTTTTCGACAATTTAAAGAAACGAGCTATGCCAGGTTTTTTCCCTCGCAAGACACTTCACCTTTAAAAGTATTGCAGCTGGCCCAAGCTCAACTGTACAAGGATTTGCAGGATATTGCACCGCATTGTCCGATCAATCGCTTTATTGCTCAGCCGTTCTTGTATCACAATCTAAAAGTTTTATTGCGTGAACATTATGGTCAATTCAATGGACGTGATTTGCTAATTCCAGTCCAGGACTTCGATGAAGCTTATTACCGGGGGATTATCGAGTATCCGAGTAAAAATCCTCGCCAGACAGATCAGGAAAAGGCTCTTGTGCAGGCGATGATGGCCTATGACGCGACTCATCGCGCACAGGATATCGATATGGTCATGGATCGTGCGCTAGGCGAAACGCTCAAAAGGCTTGCGGGTGAATCGGATGTTCCTGTTTTGCAGGCATATGTTTTAGATCGCTTGGATTTTGATAATTTTTCGATTTTGCTTCGAGCGAAACGTCAGGGCTTGGATGGCCGTCAATTTCTACGCTTGTTAACTGCGAGTGGACATGTGCCGTACGAGATTTGGGTATCTCTATTAACAGCTTCAAAAGAAGAGGCCATGAAGTCATTACAAACGAATGGCGCTAGTCAGGCGCTTTGTCTAGCTGCAAAACGTTTTTATGAGAACCAGGATTTAAGTCAATTGGAGAAGTCCAGAGACGATCACGGCATTCGACAAGCCTTGAATGCTGGAAAAATAACCTATGGGCCTGAAGTGATTTTTGCCTTTGCTACGCGTCGTTCGACCGAAATCCAAAATTTGCGGATGATCTTGCTCGCTTTACAAAACCATATTGATTCGGCTCGCGTTTTGGAAAGGTTGCGTGATATCGATGGATAATATTGCAGTTGTTGGTGATGCATCTTCTGTTTTGGCTTTTCGTGCCATGGGTGTTGATGTGTTTACACCGGTTGGAGCCGATCAGGTGAGGCAGGTTGTTGATCAACTGGCAAAACAACAGTATGGTGTTATTTTTTTAACCGAAGAGATGGCTGCGATGATCCCAGAAACCGTTGGACGATATCGCAATCAAGTTAAGCCTGCCATTATTCTCATTCCAAATCACAGTGGTTCATTGGGCTTAGGCATGGCAGATATTCAGCAAAATGTCGAAAAAGCGGTTGGAATGAATATATTTAAGTAAGAAAGTGGGGACGCCTGTGAAAGAAGGAATCATTACAAAGGTCTCCGGACCTCTGGTGGAAGCCATTGGTATGGAGGATGCCAATATTCATGACGTGGTTGAGGTTTCAACGGATAAGCTCATCGGTGAAATTATTGAAATGCGCAAGGATAAAGCGTCCATTCAGGTGTATGAAGAGACGACAAGTGTGGGGCCAGGAGAGCCGGTTCAAACAACGGGAGCACCGCTTTCCGTTGAACTGGGTCCGGGCATGCTCGGACAGATTTATGACGGGATTCAACGGCCGCTCAATGAACTCTACGATGCTTCCGGTGAGTTTATTGCGAGAGGTATCATGGCACCGCCGCTGAATCGTCAGCGCAAATGGTCTTTTGTCGCAACGGCAAAAGCAGGTGACACCGTTCAACCGGGTGATATTTTGGGAACCGTTCAAGAAACCGATATTGTTACTTTGAAAATTCTAGTTCCATTCGGTATAGAAGGTACGATAGACAGTATTGCGTCTGGGGACTATACGGTAACGGAAACGATTGCTACGGTTGGTGGTAAACCGGTGACCTTGATGCAACGCTGGCCAGTTCGCCGTGGTCGTCCCTATCAATATAAAGTAGATCCAATAAAACCATTGGTGACAGGACAGCGTGTGGTCGATACCTTTTTCCCTGTTGCAAAAGGGGGAACAGCGGCGATTCCGGGGCCTTTCGGATCTGGAAAGACGGTTATTCAGCATCAACTTGCCAAATGGGCAGATGCCGACGTGATCGTCTACATTGGTTGCGGAGAACGCGGTAACGAAATGACGGACGTGTTAAATGAGTTTCCCGAAATCATCGATCCGACCACTGGCAAGTCTTTAATGGAAAAGGTGGTTTTAATTGCCAATACATCGAATATGCCTGTTGCGGCTCGTGAAGCCTCAATTTATACAGGTGTGACGATTGGCGAATACTATCGCGACATGGGTTATTCGGTCGCCCTCATGGCAGACTCCACATCTCGCTGGGCTGAAGCCTTGCGCGAGATGTCTGGACGGTTGGAAGAAATGCCGGGCGATGAAGGTTATCCCGCTTATTTGGGCTCTCGTGTGGCAGATTTCTACGAGCGTTCTGGTGTGGTTCAATGCTTGGGTCAGGAAGACCGTGAAGGATCACTGACCATTATTGGTGCTGTTTCGCCACCAGGTGGCGATTTGTCAGAGCCAGTGACGCAGTCGACACTGCGTATCGTTAAAGTCTTCTGGGATTTGGATTACGCGCTTTCTTATGCACGACATTTTCCTGCCATTAACTGGTTGTCTTCCTATTCGTTGTATCAAGATAAGATGGATCGCTACATCGACCAAGAACTTGATGCGCCTTTTTCTAAACTGCGTCAAGCGGCAATGTCGTTATTGCAGGAAGAGGCTAGCTTGCAAGAAATTGTGCGCTTGGTGGGACAAGACACCTTATCTGAGCAGGATCAGCTTAAGCTGTTAACTGCCAAATCTTTAAGAGAAGATTTTCTACAGCAAAATGCTTTTGATGAGGTGGATACCTATTGTTCATTGGAAAAACAAAATCGGATGTTGGGCTTAATTCTGACCTTCCATGCGTTAGCAGGAGAAGCCCTGGAACGAGGTGTTTATCTGAAGGAGATTGAGGGGATGTCGGTTCGTCACCAAATCACTCGGATGCGGTTTATTCCAGAATCTGAATTATCTCGTTTTAAAACGATTGAAGATCAATTGCGTTCTGAATTACAGTCTTTGATTTCGCTGAGGGAGGAAGCGCATGCTTAAGGAATATCAAACGGTTCAAGAAATTACTGGTCCGTTGATGCTGGTCACCGGTGTAGAAGGTGTTAAATACGAAGAATTGGTTGAAGTGCAACTACAAAATGGTGAAAAACGCCGTGGCAAAGTTTTGGAGGTTGGTACAGATTCAGCCCTTGTTCAGCTCTTTGAAGGTTCGGATGGCATCAATATGAAAGGGACGAAGGTACGTTTTTTGGGTCGTCCTCAGGAATTGGGTGTGTCTGAAGATATGATTGGCCGCGTCTTTAATGGGATGGGTCATCCAATTGATCAGGGACCGCAGATTATTCCTGACCAACGCAGAAACATCAATGGTTTGCCCATTAATCCATTTGCACGCTTGTATCCGTCTGAATTTATTCAAACGGGTGTATCGGTTATTGATGGCTTAAATACGTTGGTGCGCGGTCAGAAACTGCCCATTTTTTCTGGGAATGGGCTGCCCCACAACCAATTGGCCGCACAAATTGCGCGTCAAGCTCGAGTTTTAGGCTCTGGCGAGAAATTTGCGGTCGTTTTTGCAGCTATGGGAATTACCTTTGAGGAAGCCCAATACTTTATCAATGATTTTAAGGAAAGCGGTGCCATTGATCGTGCGGTTTTATTCATGAATTTGGCAAATGATCCGACCATTGAACGGGTTTCCACACCGCGTATGGCCCTAACCGCTGCAGAATATCTGGCTTTTGAAAAAGGTATGCATGTTTTGGTGATCATGACCGATATGACGAACTATGCTGATGCCTTGCGCGAGGTCTCTGCGGCACGCAAAGAGGTTCCAGGACGCCGTGGTTATCCCGGATACCTTTATACCGATTTGTCTCAATTATATGAAAGAGCTGGACGGGTGAAAGGCAAGCCAGGATCGATCACCCAAATTCCGATCTTAACGATGCCAGAAGATGACATTACCCATCCGATTCCAGATTTAACAGGCTATATTACCGAGGGTCAG
>JAEZVR010000059.1 GCA_023420715.1 Bacillota bacterium
CCAACGGGATTATTAGATCCGGAAATTGAAATTCACCCCATCGAAGGACAGATTGAGCATCTGATCGATATCCTGAATACCGTCGTCCGACGACAAGAACGGGCGCTTGTCTTGACTTTGACTAAGAAAATGGCGGAGGATTTGACAGATTTTTTGACGGAAGCACAGTTGAATGTTCGATATTTGCATTCAGAAATTAAAACGGAAGAACGGCTGGCCATTTTGCGCGATTTGCGCCAAGGTGTTTTTGATGTTTTGGTTGGGATTAATCTCTTGAGAGAAGGCATCGATTTGCCAGAAGTATCTTGTATTGCGATTTTAGATGCAGATCGGGAAGGATTTTTGCGGTCAACGACTTCGCTCATTCAGATGATTGGTCGGGCGGCACGTCACGAAAATGGTCAGGTGATCATGTATGCAGACGAAGTCACACCGGCCATGTTTGAGGCCATACAAGAAACGAATCGGCGTCGTGAGATTCAAGCGGCCTACAATGAAGCCCACGGTATTGTGCCCCATACTGTCAAAAAAGATGTACGAGATTTATTGGATACCTATGACAATGCCGATGGCTCACCAGTTAAAGGTAAAAAGCGTCAGAAAAGCCGGCAGACTTCGCAACAGACGGCGGCCATTGCGCCTAAGGGGTTACCGCCAAAAGAACTGCGTCAAGAGGCCTCACTGGCTCAGCTATCGCCTGTGGAATTGTTAAAAAAACAGGCAGAGTTAACCCGAAAAATGGAAGCTGCGGCCGCGCAGTTGGCTTTTGAAGAAGCTGCCAAACTTCGAGATGAACTGCGCCTGATTGAGCGTTTGCTCGATTGACTGTGCTATACTGAAATGGCATATAGAGATGCTTATGGAGGTTCTTATGACAAGCGTACAGGCACTTTATCAAACCTGGTCCACAGATCCTTATTTTGACGAAAAAACGCGCCAGGAATTGTTGGCGATCAAAGATGATGCAAAAGAAATTGAGGACCGCTTTTATCAATATCTCAATTTTGGTACAGCTGGTTTGCGCGGCGTTATCGGAGCTGGAACCAATCGCATCAATGATTATACGGTCGCTTTGGCCAGTTTTGGCTTTGCTGCTTATATTGAAAATTTGGGGGAAGAAGCCAAGCGTCGGGGGGTTGTGATTTCGTATGATTCCAGACATTATTCAGACCGCTTTGCAGAAATAACGGCTTGTATTTTTGCTGCACACGGCATTACGGCCCGCTTGTTCACCTCACTGCATCCCGTACCGCTCCTCTCCTTTGCAGTTCGACACTATCAGTGCATCGGCGGGGTGATGATTACCGCCAGTCATAATCCCAAACAGTACAATGGTTTTAAGGCCTACGGGGAGGATGGTAGTCAATTGCCGCCAGATGCCGCAGATATCGTTTTAGCGGAAATGAGAAGATATCAGGATGTGCGTGAGCTGAGTTGGCCAACGAAAGAGACAGCCTTGAGATCGGGTTATTTAATTGAAATTGGTGAAGAATTAGATGATGCCTATATGGCACAGCTGCAAACTTTGAGTATTCATCCAGAATTGATTCGCCAAGAATCCGATATGAAAATTGTTTATACGCCTTTGCATGGTGCTGGCAATAAACCCGTTCAGCGCATTTTAAAAACACTTGGATTTGAAAATGTCTTCGTCGTTAAGTCACAAGAAGAACCGGATCCTGATTTTAGTACGGTTGCCATGCCGAATCCAGAAGCCAGAGAAGCACTGACTTTGGCCATCGAGCTGGCTGATCAAGTGTCTGCGGATCTCGTCATTGCCAATGATCCAGATGCAGATCGGACAGGTGTGGCTTTCCGCAAGACAGATGGCACGTACGAGGTGTTAACGGGTAACCAAATTGGTCTTTTATTGATGGATTATATTTTGTCTGCTAAGACAGAACAACAGACGTTAGAGCCAAATAGTTTTGTGGCGACCACCATCGTCTCGACAAAATTGACACGGAAAATTGCAGCACACTATGGCGTCAAACTGTATGAAGTCTTGACGGGTTTTAAATTTATCGGGGAATTAATTAAAAACTTCGATGAAAATGGGGATCAACATTTCCAATTTGGCTTTGAAGAAAGTTTTGGCTATTTGGCAGGAACTGCTGTGCGAGACAAAGATGCGGTTGTGGCGTCTATGCTCCTGGCCGAAATGGCAGCTGTTGCACGCGCTAAGCAATTAACTTTTGCAGATTTAGTCGATCAAATTTATCAAAAATACGGTTATGCAAAGGAAGAAACCGTTTCGTTAACCATGTCTGGGAAGTCCGGTTTGGATCAAATTGCAGATTGTATGACAAAACTTAGAGAAAAGGGCGCGTCTGGTTTCTCAAAACTGCCGATTCGCGTTTATAAAGATTATAAAAAACAGGTTGCAGTCGATTGTCAGACCGGGAAAGAAACACCCATCGATCTCCCGCAATCCAATGTCCTTTTGTATGAATTGGATGGTATCAATTGGTTTTGTATTCGACCATCTGGCACGGAACCCAAAATTAAGATTTATTATGGGGTATATGGACCGGATCAAGATGCCTTGGCAACAGATCTAGAAAAACTCAAAAACCTTGTAAACGAGGTGATTCAACCATTATTGGCTTCATAAAACCTCACCTCATCTTCGGGATGAGGTGGTTTTTATTTGGAGGAAATTTTGCCTTTTACACATTTGCATCTTCATACAGAATATAGTTTGCTCGACGGCGCAAATCGCATCAAAGACCTGCCCCAGCGGATTAAGTCACTGGGGATGGATGCATGCGCCATTACGGATCACGGTGTAATGTATGGTGTGGTGCAGTTTTATCAAGCCTGCAAGCAAGCTCAAATTAAGCCAATTATCGGCTGTGAAGTGTATGTTGCCCCCCGAGGAAGATTTGCAAAATCGGGATACGAGGATAAGCAGACACATCATCTGATTTTGTTGGCCGAGAATAATATTGGTCTAAGAAACCTGAACACGTTGGTTTCGATGGGATTTCTTGAAGGGTTTTATTATAGACCCCGCATCGATCTAGACCTTTTAGAGGCGCATCATGAAGGTTTAATTGGCTTATCTGCTTGTCTTGGTGGGGCCATCCCGCAGGCATTTTTAAATCATCAAATCAGTGAAGCCTATGAAGCTGCAAAGACCTATGCGCGTATTTTTGGGCAAGATAACTTTTTTATCGAGCTCCAACGCAATGGAATACCAGATCAGGCCCGTGTGAATGCACGCTTAATCGAATTGGCAAAGGAATTGGATTTGCCGTTGGTGGCAACCAATGACTGTCATTATTTAAATAAGGGAGATGCCAGAGCGCACGAAATTCTTTTGTGTATGCAAACTGGACGGAAAATGAGCGATCCAGATCGCATGCGGATGAATACGGAAGATTTATACGTTAAATCCCCAGAAGAGATGATGGCGGCCTTTTCGGATTGTCCGGAAGCGATTTTGAATACAGAGCGGATCGCATCACGCTGTCAGGTGGATTTAGATTTTGAAACCATTCATTTGCCCACCTTTTCTGTTCCAGATGACATCCCTCACGTGACTTATCTGCGACAATTATGTGAACGGCAATTGGCAGAGCGAACCCAGCATTTTCGTTTTGCTGCACAAGCTGACTACGAATTGCGGCTGAACCATGAACTAGAGATTATTGATCGCATGGGGTACACGGATTATTACCTCATTGTTTGGGATTTTATCCGCTTTGCCAAAGAAAAAGAGATTATGGTTGGGCCAGGCAGAGGATCCGGTGCAGGCTCTCTGGTAGCTTTTTGTCTGGGCATTACGAATATTGATCCTTTACAATATGCCCTGCTTTTTGAGCGCTTTTTAAATCCTGAACGGGTCAGTATGCCGGATTTTGACATCGATTTTTGTTATGAACGACGTGGTGAAGTCATCGATTATGTCACGCAAAAATATGGGGAAGATCATGTGGCACAGGTGATTACCTTCGGCACCTTGGCTGCGCGTGCCTGCATTCGGGATGTATGCAGAGTGCTGGATATTAGCTATCAGGATACCGATTATCTGGCTAAGCTGATTCCAAATGAGCTGGGGATGACGTTGGAGAAGGCCTATGCACAATCGGAGGATTTGCGTGAAGCCATTGCTTCGAATCCTGCTTTTCGTGAAGTTTATGAAACGGCACGTCTGTTTGAAGGGATGCCGCGTCATGCTTCCACCCATGCGGCAGGTGTCATCATATCTGGAAAACCCATCGTGGATATTGCACCATTGGCTCAAAATGATGGTTCGACAGTTGTGCAATACAGTAAGAACGACATTGAAGCCCTTGGGTTGCTCAAATTCGATTTCTTAGGTTTGCGAACCTTAACTGTTTTGAAAGAAACCCGTGAGTTGGTCTATGACAAAACAGGTGTGTGGCTTGACTTTGATCGCATGCCAATGGATGATGCCAAGGTTTATGACATGATTAGTGAGGGCAACACATCTGGCGTTTTCCAACTGGAAAGTCCGGGCATGACAGCTTTTATGAGTGAACTCAAACCCTCCTCGCTCGAAGACATCATCGCTGGCGTTTCTTTGTATCGCCCTGGCCCAATGAAACAGATTCCCCGGTATGTGGCCTCCCGACATGATCAAGATCGCATTCAGTATGATCATCCTTTGCTCGAACCGATTTTAAATGTCACCTACGGCTGTATGGTGTATCAGGAACAGGTGATGCAAATTGTGCGTGATGTGGCTGGCTTTTCTTTAGGTCAATCAGATAATGTGCGCAGAGCCATGTCCAAGAAAAAACCAGAAGTGTTAGCGACCTACAAGGCATTGTTCATTCAAGGTGGTCAAGAGGGCGGACACCAGATTGAAGGTGCTTTGGCCAGAGGTGTTCCAGAGCCCGTTGCTGAGAAAATTTGGGATGATGTAATGGCCTTTGCCGGATATGCCTTTAATAAATCACATGCTGCCGCATATGCAGTTGTCGCTTATCAAACAGCCTGGCTAAAGTATTATTATCCAACAGAATTCATGGCAGCTTTGCTCAATAGTTATATTGGCAATCTGAGTCAAGCTGCGCATTATATTCAGACCTGTCACCAAATGGGTATTCCTGTTCTGCCGCCAGACATCAACTTGAGCGGCGTCCGCTTTAAGCCAGAATACCAAGGAGATCAAGCCTGTATTCGTATGGGGCTGGGTGCCATTAAAAATTGCGGCATACAGGCGCTGGAAATGCTCATATCTGATCGAGCGTCAGGCGGGCAATTTAAGAGTGTCGGTGATTTTTTGCGGCGCGCAGCGGCATCTAATTTAAATCGGAAGATGATTGAAAGTTTGGTCATGGCTTCCGCCTTCGATACCTTTGGTATACCACGAAATCAGGTCTTGGCGGCGATCGATCCGTATTTGACTGGGGTGTATAAGCAGCGGCAGCGGGTGATGAAAGATCAACTCTCTTTATTTGACCATTTGGGCGATAGCCCTTCGGATATGCCGGATGAACCTGTGTACGATCAGAGCTTGCCGCCGATGCCCCGCCGTTTAATGCTGGCTCAAGAGCAGGAGATGACAGGCGTGTATTTGACGGGTCATCCGCTCGAGGATTATCAAAATCAACTCAAAACATTGGATACCGCCATTTCTTTCCAGGCAGATCAAGATCTGACACAGGATTTTGCTTCGATAGATGGTTTGCAGAGCTCACAGTGGCTGCCTTTGCGTCAACAGGATCAACAAAAGGTGTCCCTGGGTGGTTTGGTCACATCCTGTTCGATTAAGCAGACGCGCAAGGGAGAAACCATGTGTTTTTTGACCTTGGAAGATTTAACCGGCCAGATGGAAATTGTCGTTTTTCCCAAGATTTATACGCAAATCAAGGGCTTTATCAAAGCGCAAATTGTGGTAAAAGTCGAAGGGCGTCTTAGTCAAACCGATCAAGCCATTAAGGTTATCGCCAACCAAGTGTCTGAACTGTCTCCGGATAGACCGGCATGGGCTTTGGTTGCCTGTGTGGATGAACAGCATGCTTTAGAAGACCTTAGGTCGTTTATTTCAAAGCTGGGGCTAAGACAGCAACAAGATTTGCCTGTGTACACCTTCGATCCCAAAACGCTGGCCTTGACTTCCCTGCCGAAGTCATATTGGTTGGATTCCCATCAGCCGGATTTACATCGCTTGATCGAAAAATGGGGGCGAGATTATGTGCATTTTCTGCCCATGACTCGCCTAAACGGATGGACAGTAGATCCGCCTGCTCAACTCGATATTCGGGAAAATGCCGCTCATGTACAGCATCGTGAAGCAGATGAAGGTGAAGAACCGGGTGATCCGATTTGGTCGCCAGAAACGGTCGTCGCCCATTTTTCTCGGTTGGAACACTAACTTGTCAGTTCAGGCTAGATGACTTACAATATGCTCAATATGGGGTTGCACTGGTTTCGACAGTGTTTAAGATGTCTCATAAGCGGGTAGTGGATGATTCGTTGGCCACTTTAATCATCGGATCAAAAAAGTAATTGCAAAAAATAATTACGCACTTGCTGCTTAATTAAGCGGCGACATCCGCCTTATGATCCACGGTTAGGGCTGGATGCAAGAACGTGGATCCCACCTATTGGGTTAATTAGGTCAACCTGCCCATCAAAGCTTTGCGATGATGCAGGAAAGATGAAGCTACCACGAAGATTCAGTTGTTTGTTAATGGTCTCGTTGGGAAATACTTAATAAACTGCACCCGGAGAAAATGGGTCGGATTGGGCATTGGACAGGGGTTCGATTCCCCTCAGCTCCACCACTGAAGAATGATCCAAACGTGATATTCATTAGAAAGATTGTGTTTGGATGAACAACAAAACACCATCAGGCGTAAGTTCTGATGGTGTTTGTTTTTGTCACGATTATCTGTGTAAATCACAGGTTTTTTCGATAAAACTGCTGGTGAGACTTTAATTTTGAATTTGCCGGGGAGCCCCAAAGCGGCGCGCGAAAACTTTCAAGCGGTTCAAGCGATTTTGCCCCATGGTATTGATGTGTTAAACCGCGAAGTCCAAGATTGTGCTGTGGATTTGAATCTGCTTGGATAAGCGACTGATCGCTCTGTCGGCGTAATCCTTATCCCAGGTAATATGCCGCTTCACTCAAATGAATGTAATAGACTTCGGCTTCGGTATAACCCAAAGATTTGATGTATTGGATGATCAATTTTGCCGTTGCTTCTTCCATGGCTTTATCGCGCTGAAATTGCTTGATTTCAACAAGTGGATAGCCCGCGTCTGGTTTTCCATCTATGAAAATTGGGTTGATGTCACATTGAAATAAAAAATAATCTGCGGGTGTTTCATTGATCTTGGCTAAGTCATTCAACAGGAGCTTGCTCATGGCACAGACGGTTTCTTGGGGTAATCCTTTGACTATGATTTGGGGCATGGTGGTTTCCTTTCAGTGCTATAATGATTGCTGTTATTTTACGAACGGGAAGAAGGAAATTGCAAGCGATGTCTATGGATTTACAAGCATTTGAACAGGCAAGATCAGTTTTACAGCCTATTTTGAGAGAAACCAAATTGATTCATAGCCCACATTTTTCACAGCTGTTTCATCACCAGATTTATTTAAAACCTGAAAACCTTCAAGTCACCGGTTCGTATAAAATTCGCGGGGCCTATCATGCGGTATCTAAACTGAATGCAGAACAGCGGGTGCACGGTTTGATTACGGCATCTGCTGGAAATCATGCACAAGGGCTGGCAATGGCAGGTCAAATGGCTGGTGTACCTGTCACAATTGTCATGCCGGAAACCACGCCATTCTTAAAAGTGAATCGGACCAAAAGCTACGGGGCCGAGGTGGTCTTATATGGATTTACGTTCGATGACGCTTGCCGACATGCGCAGCTGTTGGCGGATCAACATCAGATGACTTTTGTGCATCCGTTTGATCATGTGGATGTGGTGAGAGGACAGGGCACAATGGTTTTTGAGATCCTCAAAACCTTGCCCGAAACGGACATCATCATTGTCCCGGTAGGTGGCGGTGGGCTCATTGCAGGTG
>JAEZVR010000084.1 GCA_023420715.1 Bacillota bacterium
AGAAATCAGGCTGCGCGGAAAAAGGCCCTGAATACCTTGCATCGCTTCAATATTCGTCTCTAAAACACCCGAAAAAACAGCAATCAATAAAACCGAAAAAATGATGAATGGAAAAATGGCAAACAACATGTAATACGATGTGCTGGAGGCCATTTCCATGACACGATACCGAGAAAAAACACGACAAAATTGCATGAAAGCTCGAAACCAAGCCCATTGGTTCAGCCGTTTGAAACAGCGGATGCCAAAGACTTTAGCCAATTTCATCCAGTTTTTCATCCCTTGACCTCAGCACAAAAATCATCATAGGTGCGCAGCAATTGATTTTGGTAGCATCGGAATTGCAAACGGACATTGGTTTTTGAATCAATTTCCCATTCAGATTGCCAACTGAGCTGCCACGCGCCAGCTTGCTCTAAATTGGGGAAATCTGTATCAAAAGGTTGGTGAACATCAAAAACCGTCACCCAAGCCTGGGTGCAGTATGGTAAAAGTTGGCGATAAATTTGACCACCGCCAATCACCATCGTCTGTTGCCAATCTGACCTGCTCAAATATTTTGGCAGGTCAGCGATCTGCGGAACAACTTCTGCCCCAGATATCTCAGCAACTGTTCTCGATAAAATTAAATTACGTCTTTTCGGCAATGGTTTTGCCTGCGGAAAACTCGAGAGCGTCTGTCGACCATAAACTAAAATCTGTTCCTGGGTTTTGCTGCGAAACCACGCCATATCCTTGGGTGATGTAACCATCAGCTGTCCCTGACAGCCAATACCCCAGTCTGAACTCACGGCTACAATTAAATCCATATTGACCTCAAATTGCTACAGGGATGCCCTTCATAACACCATTATGCTGATAGTTTTCCAATTGAATATCATCCACCGTAAAATCGTAGAAAGATTTGACGTCTGGATTGATCATCAATTTTGGGGCATCAAAAGTTGGTCGGTCAAATAGAGACTCAACCAAAGAGACATGGCGATCATAAATATGGGCATCTGCGATCACATGCACAAACTCCCCGACCGCCAAACCTGAAACCTGCGCAAATAGATGCACCAAAACCGCATATTGAACCACATTCCAATTATTTGCAGTCAGCATATCTTGAGAACGTTGATTCAAAATGGCATTCAAGCGACCATCTGTCACATTAAATGTCATACTATAAGCACAAGGATACAAGTTCATCTCATGCAAATCCTCAAAGGTGTAAATATTCGTCATAATACGACGGCTATATGGATTTTCTTTTAAATCGTAAAGGACCCGATCAACCTGATCAAACCAACCTTCTGGATACTGGTGCTTAATCCCCAATTGGTAACCGTAAGCTTTTCCGATAGAGCCAGATTCATCCGCCCATGCATCCCAAATCTTACTGTTTAAGTCCTTAATATTATTTGATTTGCGTTGCCATATCCATAAAATTTCATCTACGCAGGCACGAAAATTCGTATACCGCAACGTCAAAATCGGAAATTCTTTCTGTAAATCGTAGCGATTGACTAAACCAAAACACTTTTTCGTATAAGCCGGAGAACCATCCGGCCAAACGGGACGAACGCGCTCGTTTTCATTGGAAAAACCTTCCGTCAGAATCTGCTTCGCGTTTTGCAAAAAAATTTGATCCGCTGCGCTCATGGGTACCTCATTTCTGTGAAGGACTTTTGCTCTATTCTAACAAAGCCCCCACAAGACGCCAAACGCAATTTAGACATCATTTTTATCGCTGAGCAAGTTCTCAATGCGTTTGTTGGCCCATCACAACCTCTGCTCAATCCTCTAGGACACCTCAGCGGCTGCCACATGAACCTTATCTTTAATTTGATTAAATTTCGCCTGCTTAATGCCCGGTACTTTCATCAAATCCGACACCTGATTAAAACGCCCAACCTTCTCTCGATAACGTATAATTTCTTGGGCTAACGCCGATCCGATACCCGGTATTTTACGTAAGGTCTCTTCATTCGCCTGATTCAAATTGATGGTCTGCTTTCCGTTCTTTGTCCCACGGTTTTCCCGAAATGTTTCTAGATATTCACTACCCACTTGAACCTGTGCTTTTTCGCCTTTTTTCGGGACAAAAACCATCATATGAGGTCTGACGGACATGGCCAAATTAATACCTGTGCGATCTGCCTGTTGCGTCAATCCACCGCAGCGATTGATCAAATGCTCTAAATACTCCCCCGCCTGCGCCAAAACAACACTTGGTTTCTGAACGGCACCGCAAATATAGACTGGAAATTGACTGGTTTCTGTGCTTGACACTTGTCGATTCTGGGGCCTCACTTGAGGCTTATGGGATACAGGTTTGTCCACATCTTGCGCCTTCAATTCAGGTGCACCATCCAGGGACGACAAAGTATCCATCTCGGAAGCTTCCGTATCGATCACATCTCCCTGCATCTCCTGCTTAGGCGGTATGTCTGCCGCCTGAATATTTTCTGGTTCAACCCCCATGAGCGGAGAAATTCCAACCAGTTTGATCATAATCAAAACCAATACGACAGCCGCAATGCTTAATAAGATGATGCGCACTAATTTTTGGCGTTTATCTGTTTGATTCATAAAAACCTCCTTGAGTGGAGGATAAAAAAAGATCGGTAAAAACCGATCTCTTGTTTTAGAAAAAAGTTTACAAAATCAACCCTTATTTTCCTCTGGAGATGAGCCAGACCAGCGAGCATTCCAGAGCTTTTCGATATTATAGATCGCGCGCTCTTCATCCAAAAAAATGTGCACAATCACATCGCGATAATCCATTAAGACCCAGCGATCTTTTTGATTACCTTCAATATGATTGGGTACTAAGCCCGCCTGCTTCTCCAATTGGTCATCGACTTCGTCCACCAAAGCCTTAACTTGGGTTGTACTGCCACCCGAAGCAATAACAAAATAATCGGCCAAGGTTGTTTTGTCTCGTACATCGATGATCTCGACATCCTTCGCCTTTTTTTCATTTAAAATTGCAGCTATTTTCTGCACGAGTTGCCAAACGTCCATATGAACTCCTTTTTTACAGGGCCTTTAAAGCCGCAGAACTCAGGGGATGGGGCTGCTGGTGTTTTCTGCTCAACGCTGCTTGCACACAGGTTAAACAAAGCTTTAACGCCTGCTTCAAATTTCGATCTGCCAGCTCACGAATAGCCGGAACATCGCTATAGGTTCTTCCCCATTCAATTTTATCAGATAAATAAATCAAATCATCAAGTGGCGTAGAGTCTGGCCGGCTCGTCGTATGATATCGAATCGCATCTAAAATAGATGAGTCGTCAATACCAAATCTCTGACGCACATAATCTGCACCCATAAAACCATGAATAATTTGTGGATAAGGTGCTAGCGCTGTCGCGAAATCAGATTGCGCAAGCCAGGTTTGAAACGGCATTTCTTTACAAACATCGTGTAAAACCCCTGCAGTCATCGCCGCATCACAAGGCAGTTGATGACGATTCGCCAAATGGATGGCATATAAGGCTGTATTCACCGAATGGATCAGCCGCTTAAGTGACATCAAAGGCCAAAGGGCTTGTTGATACCGATGAAAAGCAACCGCCGCTTCGTGTGTTAATAACGCCTGAAGCTCAACAAATTGATACAGTCGTGTTTGACGAATCAAGTCAGCGACACTCGGCAATAAATCACCAACAGCCACCAAGTGCGCTAACTGCTCTCCTGTATCATCGGAACGCAAGACTTCGCGAAGATGAGAGGAGGACAAATCCACCATATCTAGATCGAAAAATTGCAATTGCGCCCCATAATCTTGGCAAAGCAAGGAAGCTTGAGCGGCAATTTCATGCGAATCATATCCCGGACGCTTCGCAATTAAAAGCTGACACAGAGACAACAATCGCTTGGGTTCATGCCAACGCGGTAAATCAAACAAAATATCTGTGCCACAAATTAAATAGAATACCGTCTGACGACGCGAAGATAACGAACCAGTTTGTGCCGCAAGATCTACAAGCGTATCCACCATATAAGCAGGGCCTTCTCGTCGCATTTCCGTATCGCATAAAATAAATTGGGGCTCATCTTTGATGGCCAGCCGAACCATCTCATACCGGTGAGACATCGGAGAAACGGTTTGAACCGATTTAAGGGCGGGCATCCCCGATGGAATAACAAGCAAGGTATCGATTTTCCCCGAACGCAAGGCAGCTTGACCCAAGGCCAGATGCCCTTTGTGAATCGGATCAAAAGTACCCCCAAGAATGCCAATACGTCCGCCTTCTGCGAGCGCCTCATGATATGACATGGGATACGTCATGATGCGCCTTGAGCTTCCTTTTGCTGCCAGGACAACCAGGCATTGATGAATCCGTCCAAATCGCCGTCCATCACATTGTCAACATTGCCCTCCTCGTAATTCGTGCGGTGATCTTTGACCATCGTATAAGGGCAAAAGACATACGAACGAATCTGACTTCCCCAGGCAATCTCCATTTGATGGCCTTTTAAATCCTCGATTTTATCTAATTGAGCCTGCTGAGCAAGGGCGAATAATTTAGATTTCAGCATGGTTAAGCACGTCTCCCGATTCTGAATCTGAGAACGCTCTGTTTGACATTGCACAACAACTCCCGTTGGCAAATGCGTCATACGAACAGCAGATGAGGTTTTGTTGACGTGCTGACCACCCGCACCAGAAGCGCGATAGGTATCGACACGCAAATCCTCAGGACGGATATCAATTTGAATGCTTTGATCCATTTCTGGCAAGACTTCCAGAGAAGCAAAAGAGGTATGACGGCGACCAGAGGCATCAAAAGGCGAGATGCGCACTAAACGATGAACACCCATTTCGGAGCGCAAATAGCCATACGCATTATCGCCATTGACCCGAAAGGTGACACTTTTAATGCCAGCCTCATCCCCATCCAAATAGTCTAATTCATCAACCGAAAACTGATGTGACTCTGCCCAGCGCAAATACATCCGATAGAGCATCTGTGTCCAATCTTGAGCTTCCGTACCGCCCGCACCCGCATGCAAGGTCAAAATAGCATTCAGGCCATCATATTCGCCTGTAAACAATGTCTCTAAACGCAAGTTTTGATAATCTTCCATCAACTGCGCAAGACCGACTTTGATTTCGCTCACCAAACTGTCATCCGCGGCTTCCAAACCCAATTCGCACAAAACGAGTAAATCTTCTCGGTCGCGATCGAGCTTATCCATACGATCGATTCGACGGCGCAAATGGGTAATCTGAGTTTGAATTTTTTGAGCGCGTTCTGGTTGATTCCAAAAATCCGGTTCTTGAGCTCGCGCCTCCAATTCGTCCACTCGTTCTTTGACCTCTGCAATATGAAGGGCTTCACGCAAGGTATTAAAATCGACACTCAAGTCTTCTAAGCTGTGTTGACATTGTTCAAATTCAATCATGACTTCTTCCTTCTACACGAAATCGACAGACGGGGCATCTGACTACGCGTGTTTTTTCTGCTCCGC
>JAEZVR010000094.1 GCA_023420715.1 Bacillota bacterium
TTCGCTTTGGTGCATCTGTCTGTCCTTGCAGTAAGAAAACCAAACCGACGGCTAAGCAAATCAGCAATAAAACAACCGCCGTGACAATAATGATGAGCTGACGATTTTTTTGAGACGTATGTTTATCAATTTGCCGTTGCATATCGTGCATTAATTGATAGTTTTTATCTCCAGCAATCGGATCCAAGCGCTGTGTTTGTCGATCTGAAGTTTGTGTCGGATAAACCACACCGTACACGCCATTGGGATTGAGCATAAATTGGTCGACTTCATCAATAAAAGCCCGAGCGGATTCATAGCGTTCATCTGGTTGCTTACGGATACATTTCATAATAATATCCGACAACCCCTTAGGTATTGCAGAAACGAGATCGCAAGGTTCTTGCGGTTGCGTTTGAAGATGCTTCATTGCCACAACAACCGGTGTTTCACCATCAAAAGGCACATCGCCTGTGAGCATTTCATAGCATAAAATACCTAATGAATAAATATCTGCTTTTTCTCCGACCAAACCACCCCTGGCCTGTTCTGGAGAAAAATAATGAACAGATCCCATCGCATTACCACTCGTTAGCGTAATGGTACTTGCTGTCGACGCACGAGCAATGCCAAAATCCGTCACCAAAGCACGCCGATCCGGTGTCACCATGATATTATGCGGTTTGATATCTCGATGAATAATACCTGCCGAATGGGCGTTTTCTAAAGCCATTGCCACTTGAATACCAATGGGGACGGCCACACGCCAATCGAGTCGACCATAATCATCGATCAATTCTTTAAGCGTTGTCCCTTCAATATATTCTTGGATCATGTAACGGATATCGCCCTCTTCTCCAACCCCCAACACTTTGACAATATTGGGATGAGACAAGCTCGATGCCGCCTTAGCTTCTGTGTCAAATCGACGCACAAAGGCCTCATCTTGTGCCAGTTCTGCTTTTAGAATTTTGACAGCAACATCACGTCCTGTTTTTTGATCATGCGCCAAATAGACAAGCGCCATACCGCCTTCACCAATTAAGCGAACAATTTGATAGCGATTGCCAAGAACCATGCCTGTTGTAATTGTCATCCGATTTTGCTCATCCATGTTTTTACCTCTATCGCAATGTCTATTCATCCGACATTTCATTACACAAAACCCACAATAACCGTCACATTATCCGCGCCCCCAATTTCGTTGGCCGCATCGACCATCTGTCGTGTTGCCGCTTTAGGAGATGGCGATGATTTCAAGATGCGTTTGATTTGTGACTCTTGCACATAATCGTGCAACCCATCTGAGGAAAAGACTAAACGATCACCGGGTTCTAAACGGTAAGTTGTGACATCTGCACACATGTAAGACGGTGTACCTAAGGCTCTTGTCACCACATTTTTGCGCGGATGGAATAATGCTTCTTCCGGGGTAAGTTCACCCTGCTCAATGAGCAATTGAACCAAGGTATGGTCAACCGTTAAATGCAAGTAATCATTTTTACGCAATAAGCAGGCTCGACAATCACCAACATGCGCCAAGATTAAATGCCCATCCAAAAATACGCCCACGGTCAAGGTGGTGCCCATCCCGTGAAAGGCTTCGTCCTCGAGCGATTTCAAATAAACCTTCACATTGGCTTTTTCGATAATTTCGCTCAGCATTTGGATCGTCTGCTCAATGGTTATCCCCTGGTACATCTCTTTAGACAAACGATCCGCCACATACTTAACCGCAATGCTGCTGGCAAGTTCACCGCTCTTATGCCCACCCATGCCATCTGCCAAAATAACCACATACGACGTATGACCCCCACTCAAAACCATGAAGGAGTCTTCATTATTAAGCCGGCTGAGACCTTGATCGGTAAGGGCTGAAAATTCAATCTGTCCAATTTTGCCCATCTTGAATTCTCCTTAATTGACCACAAGCTGCGGCGATGTCCTGTCCTAAAGACCGATGCACCGTACAGGGAATCCCCTGATTCTGTATATATTGTTGAAACTGCTTGATCACATGACCCGTTGAAGCTTGATAGGGACTTGCGGACGTTTCATTGGCGGGAATCAGGTTCACATGACACAATTGACCTTTTAACAAAGCCGCTAATTCGATCGCATGGCGAGGCTGGTCATTCACGTTTTTAAACATCGCATATTCATACGTCATACGCCGATTTGTCTGACGTTGATAAGCTTTACAAACTGCCATCAATTGGTCAATTGGATAACGGCGATTAATCGGCATCAATTGACTGCGCAGGTTGTCATTTGGCGCATGCAAAGAAATCGCCAATGTAATGGGCAACCCCGCCTCAGCCAAAGCTGAAATTTCTGGCACTAGGCCACAAGTGGATACCGTTATCTTCCGCAGTCCGATATTCAGTCCGTCGGGATCATTGGCACGGTTAATAAAGCCCAAAACAGCAGATAGATTTTCTAAAGGTTCTCCAATACCCATAACTGTAATATGATCGATTCTTTTGGCCCGATCTTTACCCACCAAAAGCACTTGGGCCAAGAGTTCACCGCTTGTTAAATTCCGGCCAAAGCCAATGCCTGTCGATGCGCAAAACTGGCAACCCATCCGGCAGCCCGACTGGCTAGAAACACAGACAGATGTGCCGGATTCATAAGTCATATAAACGCATTCGATCAAATGCCCATCCGCTAATCGTCCAACATATTTTACCGTGTCGTCTGCGGCAGATACGTGTTTATTGATCAAGACCAAACCATCGAAACGATAGACTTCCGCCAGCTGATGCTGAATGTCCTTTGGCATATTTCTTAAATCTGCAACCGAGGTAACACCCTTATTTAACCACGATTGAAGCTGTTGGTAGCGAAAACGTGGCAAGGATTTAGCTTTAAAAAACTGATGCAAGTCAGTTTGAGGGACATCATAAATATAGGGACGGTTGTCAATCATGCGCCTATTTTAACACATTGAATCAATTTGCTTATAATTTAAGCCATGACCAAATCATCAAAAATAGAAATGAGGATACTTGTTCATGAAAACCTGCCCCTACCCGCTAACGCCAGCAGATGATGCCTTCGGTCATCATTTAGGTTTCATTGTCGAAGATGCAAAAAATGGCTATGCCCGCCTCCGACTGAATCTTGAACCTTACATGATCAACAACCTTGGAACCGTCCACGGCGGTATTCTGGCAACCTTTTGTGATGAAGCCTCAGGTGTCGCTGTTCACACCGTCTGTGCCATGGCCACCACCCAAAATCTAAATATTCACTATCTAAAAGGTGCCAAGAACACAAATTTTTTAATTGCAGAAGCAAAACCCTTACACTGTGGCAAACGCAGTTATCTCTATGAAATCAACATCTACGATGACTCAGGAAAACACGTCACAACCGCCACCGCCACCTATTTTATTCTGTCGCAGACAAATTCTTAAAGCCTATACCATCGATGTTTCCAACACATCCACGCGATAGAGCGCCACAAAAAAACCGTCGGTTTGATGCCGATCTGGGCGAAGCAAAATCCGCCCTTGGCGTGCAGTTTCCGCCAAAAATGGATCTAAGGTCAAGAGCGGTTTTGGCAGGCGTGAAGTCAGATCCACACGCGTTAAGTTTCTCCCCACCGTGAACGCCCATTTTTCTGCCAGATCAACCACCGCTTCATTTTCTGCTGGATTGAGTGTACAGGTGCTATAGACCAACTCACCACCGGGTTTAACCGCCATGATGGCAGATTTTAAAAGATTAAATTGTAGATCTGGAAAGATCTGAAGTTGGTCATAGGTCAGCTTATAACGCAATTCTGGACGGTTTCCCATTTGACCCAAACCGCTGCAAGGGACATCACATAAAACCGCATCAAAAGCCATTTCGTAATGGCTTGGCAAATTTTGGGCATCCAGGCAAATTGCCTCGATTTGCCTGCAGTGACATTGCTTTGCCAACTGTTGAATTAAGTGCACTCGATGCGGATGAAGATCAATCGCAACCACCTTACCCAGATGACCAACACGATCTGCCAATTGTAATGTCTTACCACCTGGGGCAGCACAAGTATCCAAGGCAGATTGCCCCGCTTTTAGATCTAAGACAGCCGCTGGGAGCATGGCCGCTTCACTTTGGACGACCCAATCCCCTTTTTGAAAAGACTCGATTTCGTTAAGGGGTTGATCTGCCGCCACATACCGATGGGCACCAGGCATAAAGACACCCGATGGCCAATCAGGGGAAGGGCTTCCCGTTCCACGCCAACGCAAGACCGTATGTTGGTCCATGTCAAAAGCCGATAAGACGCTTGAGACCTCATCGCCAAACCACTTCTTAAACAGACCATATAATTCTGAAGAAAGACCATAAATCAGATGTTGTTGTTTTCGAGAAAAAACTGCATTTTGACGTGACCACCAATCGATATCGCCAAGCATGCTCGACAACCGACGCAAAACCGCATTGACGAAGCTTACACCACCTTGGTGAATATGCTGTTTGGCCAACTGACAAATCTCATTGACTAAAGCGTAGGGTTTGCGTTTAGAAGACTGCCCGTAGGCCAAATGCCAACTCCCCAATCTTAAGCAGGTGCGCAAGGCAGGATCGATACGCTCCAGGGGCTGATGACACAATTTACCCAACCAAAAATCCAAGGTGATTAAGCGGCTTAAAACACCATAGACCGCTGCGGTGATGGCCGCCCGATCACGTGCATCAAACGAGCGATGGCGCCACATCTTTTGCAAACTTAAGTTACTGTATGCGCCTTTTTCTAGCACATCATCCAAAACCGCAAATGATGCGTTCAATCGCTTATCTGGCACCGCTTGTCCTTGTCTCGATTTAAGCGCCAAAAGTGCCCCCAACCTCTAAATTATGGGCACAGTCCTTTGCTGCCATGGCCTTTTTGCCGGCAAATTGAAGACGTGTGATCTCCAAAACCGTCGCATGATCAGATCGGCCACATTGGACCAAGAGGCGCCCACCAGCCGTTGATAGAATTTCACCCGATAAACCGGGATTCTTAGGCATATCAGTCACCGCATGGGCCTCCAAAATTTTAACTGCCTTCCCATTTAATGTAGATTGGGCACCTGGCCAAGGCGTCACGCCAGCAATGCGATTTGCAATCGCGGTTGCCGATTGCGTCCAATCAATAATCCCATCTGATTTTTTTAACAATCCAACCGTCGTCGCCAAAGATCCATCTTGTGGTTTAGGCATACATTGACCCAAAGCAATGTCTTCTAATACGTTCGGTAAAAGGGATGCGCCCAATTTGGCCAAACGCTGCATTAATTGATCACTCGTTTCACCTTTTAAGATAGAGAGGGCGCGCTGAGCATAGATATCTCCTGCATCCATCTGTTGGACCATTTCCATAATACTGATGCCCGTATGGGTATCGCCATTGATCAAACACCATTGAACTGGAGAAGCCCCCCGGTATTTTGGTAATAACGAAGCATGCACGTTAATTGCCTTGATAGTTGCTAAATCAAGGATCCGCTGCGGCAGAATATGCCCATAGGCAGCTGTCACAATAAAATCGGGATTTGCATCACGAATACAGGCGTATAACGCCTCATCTTTGGCATTTGGCGGTTGTTCGCAAGGTAAGCGATGCGTATCCGCAAGTGTATGCACCGCAGTCGGAACACAGGTTTGATGGCGACCCACAGGCTTATCTGGTTGACTCACACAGAGCACCACCTGATAACGG
>JAEZVR010000105.1 GCA_023420715.1 Bacillota bacterium
GTGCATGCAAAAAATAAGCCGATTGATTCTACGGTGGATTTATCTGAGATCGCCAAGATGACACCTGGTTTTACAGGCGCAGATTTGTCCAATCTATTAAATGAGGCTGCATTGCTTGCGGCAAGACGAAGTGCAGCTACTATTTTGTATACCGATATTTCAGAGGCCATTTTTAAAGTGATGATTGGGCCAGAAAAAAAGAGTCGGATTATTAATCCGAAAGAGCGCTACTTGACTGCTTATCATGAAGCTGGGCACGCGCTGATGGTTCGTATGGTCTCTGAAACAGATAAGGTGGAGCGCGTTTCGATTATTCCGGCGGGCGGTGCTGGTGGCTATACCGCGCATAAGCCACATGAAGATTTATATTATGCCACTAAAGGACAGCTCATCGCAGAAATAGAAATCGCTTTAGGTGGTCGCGGGGCAGAACAAGTCGTCTTGGGTGAAATTAGCACGGGTGCGAGTGAAGATTTGCAGCATTGCAATAAGATTGCACGAGATATGGTTGTCCGTTACGGCATGAGCGAACGTTTGGGAAATATAGCCTTGCCGTCGGAAGATAACGAGGTCTTTTTGGGCAGAGACTATGGTCATGTTAAATCGCATAGCAATGAATTAGCAAATGCGATCGATGAAGAGGTTAAGGGTATTTTGGATGCCGCCTATGGGGATGTGATTCGCCGCTTAACCGAAAGAAGAGCAGCATTGGATGCCTTGGCAAATGTTTTGATGGAAAAAGAAAAAATCGAGGGCGATGTCTTCGAAGAAATCTATCTGGCTTATACAACGCCTGAACAGCGCGCGGAAGATGCTGAGAATCCTGCCCGGGAATCTGAGGGTGATTCAGCTGACCTTGCATCTGTGGCAGATCTGCCAAGTGCGGCTTCGGTATCTACTGATTGCTGATCAATTTGATGAACAATGGCAGGTTACAAACTGCCATTGTTCATATTTTGTTCATAAATTAGACTTGACGTATTTTTGATTTCCATATAGAATGTTCAAGTAACTTTTGGTTCGCAAAAGCTCGTGTGGCGGAATTGGCAGACGCAGCGGACTTAAAATCCGTCGGGAGTTATATCCTGTACCGGTTCAAGTCCGGTCATGAGCACCAAATATCGCGGAGTGGAGCAGCTGGTAGCTTGTCGGGCTCATAACCCGAAGGTCAGAGGTTCGAATCCTCTCTCCGCAACCACTAGCCTCGGTCATCCGAGGCTTTTTTGTATCTTCTTAATGGATGGAATTAGGGGGTTGGTATGTTACCTAGAACAGGGGAAACCATTGCGGCTACAGTGGCAGGTGTTTTATTGATTGTTGTTGCTATTGCCATTATTTTAATTTTGCTTAAGCGCCGCAGAAAATAAGTTTTTTTGTGTCGAAAACAGATGACCAAGATCTGGTGCGTTAGCTTAATGAATTTCAATTTGAGCGATTGACATCGTATTTGGATGATATTTGATTGTTATTGTAACGGGCTTTAGGTAGGTGATTCTACCAAAAAGATTTTGTCGGTACTGCCGACGTAATTTTCCAGCAGTCCAACCACTGATCTCAAATTCGGCCAACTGATTATCCTGAGTGGATTTGAGCAAGAGATAATTGGCGCGCTTATTGAGAATTTGATATTGAGAGGGTTTGACTTGCACGGTTTGGCCAATACCTTCGAAGATTTCGATTGGTGTTTTTCTGTCTAAGGCCTGACGATGAATGGCGGATATGCCTTGTATACATTGTGTGACCAGGAGTATCGTACAAATTGCAAGGATGACACCTTTAACCAAGTCGATTGGATGTAGCCTAAAGCGCCCGATGGTTTTTCGTTGTTGATAGATGGGACGATATTGACGAAAAAGGATTCGTGCGAGCCTGATGGCAATAAAACCAAAAAGGCAGGCTGTCCAGAGACGTAATATACCTGCAAAAAGAATGCTTGTCAGAGCGAAACGGCCTTCAAGGGAAAAAGCACGCATCAATACATAGAGAATCAGCCCCAAGACGAAATAGGCCAATTGAATGCGTCGAAGGGGTGTTGAGAAATAGCCTTGGAGAC
Source organism: Bacillota bacterium (assembly GCA_023420715.1). Taxonomy (GTDB): domain Bacteria; phylum Bacillota; class Clostridia; order Saccharofermentanales; family Fastidiosipilaceae; genus JAEZVR01. The sequence continues at coordinate 2,054 of JAEZVR010000105.1, forward strand.
GCATGAATAGAGGAGAATTAAGCCACCGTAGATGTTCTGCGGTTTTCTGCTTGCGGTATTGTCTGGCCTGATAGGCGTCATCTTTTTGAGCTTGATTTTTTCGTTTGAAGATCATTTGAATACCATTCCGATTTGCCATTCTTTTGATAAAACGCTATATGATCATATATAATCATGTATAATCTATTATATCTTATCGATATTTTTTAGGAGGTCTTTATGGAAAACCAAAACCCATTAACCCCAGATTCTGAACAACAACCTGTTTATGGACAAGCGCCATATGAACAGCAGCCTGTGCAGAATCAGACGTCATATCCGCAACAGCCGACCTATGATCCAATGACGTATGGACAGCAACAACCGGTCTATGCTCAACCGACTTATGGTCAGGTTGTGCCAAAAAAATGGAATGTTTGTGCGATTTTGTCCTTGGTTTTTGGCATACTTGGCTTTTTGCTACCTTTCGTTGGTTTTCTCTCGGCCATTGCTGGTGTTGTGCTTGGTATTTTAGGCTTAGTTCAAATCAAAAAAAATCCGACCCTTTCCGGAAGAGGTCTAGCGATTGCAGGTATTATTTGCGGCGGTGTTGCGCTCTTGCTGGCACTTGTCCTTTGGATTATTGCCTTGCAGGCAGCACGCCTTGTAAGTAGTGCAGGTCATCATGCGTCAAATGAGCTATTCAGAGAATTCTTTAAATAAGACTTCGTTTCTAGATTGAAAACCCGTGTCAAGTGATAAACTTGACACGGGTTTTTTCGTTTTGTACAATGCCAACGTTGACGCATATGGAATCTATTGTCGAATTGAATTTATTACATGATTTTTATGGTAGTCTGCTTACCGGAAAGACCGCAGATGTGGTTCGTCTAAGTCTCGAAGAGAATTTTTCTCTCTCAGAAATTGCAGAACGTCTGGGGATTAGTCGCCAAGGTGTGCACGACCATTTAAAGCGCGGAATTCAGCAATTGCGCCACTATGAGTCTAAATTAGGTTTGTTAGAAAAGCATCTAGCTAGAAAAAAGCTTTATCACCAGCTGAAGCAGTGCAAATCACTAACTGATGATGGGCGAGTACTTTTAGATGCCTTATGCGGCTTAGATGGCATCCAGTGAGGCAAAGATTATGTTCGAAGGTTTGTCTAGTAGATTACAACAGATGACCGCAAAATTGCGTGGGAAGTCTCGTGTGACGGATCAAGACATCAAGGAAATGATGAAAGAGATTCGTCTAGCCTTGCTGGAAGCAGACGTTAACTTTAAAGTTGTTAAACAACTCACGCAAGATTTGGCAGAGAAATGTCAGGGCGTTGACATCATGAAGAGTCTGACCCCTGGGCAGCAGATTGTGAAGGTGGTGCATGAAGCCTTAACCGAGTTGCTGGGCAGTGAATCCGCAGATATTGTCGTTAATCCAGGGGGATTTACCACAATTATGCTCTATGGGCTTCAAGGTGCTGGTAAAACAACAGCGGCGGCAAAACTGGCCTTGATGCTCCGCAAAAAGGGAAAAAAGGTCATGTTGACTTCGGTAGATGTTCATCGACCGGCAGCTGCACAACAACTGGCCATTCTTGCAAAACAAATTGATGTGCCTTGTTATATTCAGCCCGAAGAGTCTCAGGCCGAGCGGATTGCTCAGGCTGCTCTGGAACGGGCAAAATACATGCTTTGCGATACCTTAATTGTTGACACAGCTGGACGGATGACCGTTGACGACGAGATGATGGCAGAATTGAAGGCGATTGCCACGATCGTTAAACCCGATGAAAAATTACTCATTGTGGATGCCATGATCGGTCAAGAGGCTGTCAATGTTGCCCTCGCATTTGAAGCGGCGATTGGCTTGGATGGCTATATTTTAACGAAGCTAGATGGCGATGCCCGCGGCGGCGCAGCTTTATCCATTAAACATATGACCGGCAAACCCATCAAATTGATTGGTTTGGGCGAAAAAATCAATCCGTTAGAGGTCTTTTATCCGGATCGAATGGCAAACCGCATTTTGGGTATGGGCGATGTTTTGTCTTTCATCGACAAGGTGTCGGCAGAAATCGATCAGGAATTGGCTGCTAAAACAGCTGAGCGCCTTTTGAACAACACATTTACAATGGATGACATGCTGGATCAGCTGCAGCAATTGCGTAAAATGGGTAGCATTAAAGATTTGTTAATAATGATACCAGGTGTTAATCCTGCCCAATTTGATGCCGTCAACATGGATGATGCGCAATTTACACGGATGGTCGCCATTATTCAAGCGATGACGCTAAAAGAGCGGCGGCATCCACAATTATTGAATGCCTCAAGGCGTAAGCGTATCGCTCGTGGTTCGGGTACTCAAGTCGCAGATGTGAATCGCTTGGTGCGTCAGTACGAAGAGATGAGTAAGATGATGAAACAATTCGGCGGACTCGGCAAAAAAGGCAAATTTGGGCTGGGAAAGAGTCTCGCTGGACTAAAGCAGCTTAAGCAATTAAAGGATTTTAAATTTTAATTCAGATAGGGCAATTGGATCATTGATCTTTGCAAATAGAAAATTTGGAGGAAATTATGGCAGTTAAAATTCGTTTGAAGAGAGTCGGCGCAAAAAAAGCACCTTTCTATCGCATTGTTGTGGCAGATGCACGTTCACCTCGTGATGGTCGCTTTATTGAGGAGATTGGTACGTATAATCCATTGACAGATCCGGCAGAATTTAAGATTGATCACGAAGCCGCTCAGAAATGGATTAAGAATGGGGCCCAACCAACGGATACCGTGCGTGCCCTCTTAAAAAAGAGTGGTGACTTAAAATGAGCAAAGACGCAGCTCAATTAAAAGAACTCTTTTTGACTTTGATCACGCCTTTGGTGAATCAGCCAGATGAGATTCGCATTAATCCAGTTGAACAAGGCAACACCATCGTCTTGGAATTGCAGGTCGCGCCGAGTGATATTGGTAAAGTGATCGGCAAACGAGGCGTACGTGCCCAATCGATTCGTCAGGTCATGAAAGCTTATGCTGGACAAATGAGACGACGTGTTGTGGTCGATATTTTGGATCAGGATTAAGTGCTATGCAAGCAGATTTGTTGCAGCAATGTGAGTGGTTTGACATCGCAGTTATTGTGGGGGCACATGGCATTAAGGGGGAAATGGTTGCCATTAATTTGTCAACGGTTGAAGGTCGGCTGGAAAAAACCAAAGAGGCCTTTTTGTGTGATCCTAAACATGTCTCTTGCGAGCCCGTCCAGGTGAAGACCCGCCCGCATCAGGGAAAATGGCTGATTCAAGTTTCTGGTGTGACAGATCGAACCTTAGCAGAACAAAAAAAAGGCTGGTACATTGCTATTACACGTCAGCAGGCGTTGCCATTGCCGCAAGGCGCGTATTTTGTACGCGATTTAATTGGCTTTTCGGTCGTGGATCAGCACGATCGAAAAATTGGCGAATTGAAGGATGTTCATACAGATCGCGTCCAGGATTTATATCAAGTGGCGCGTTCTGGGCAACCAGATTTGTATTTTCCGGATGCTGGCGATATTTTGCAGGAGATCGATATCCACAAGCGACAAATTCGTGTAGATTTGCCAGTCGGATTGGAAGAGATTTATACGTCAAGCAGGTGATTTTTTGAAGTTTTCTGTTTTAACCCTTTTTCCTGAATGTGTCCAATCAGCTGTTCAAACCAGTATTACAGGTCGTGCTCTTAAGGCAGGCCTGTTTCATTTTGAAACAATCGATATTCGTGCTTATGCACAAAATCGCTATGGCAAGATCGATGATGCCCTATATGGTGGTGGCCGGGGCATGTTGATGATGGCTCATCCCGTTTATCAGGCCTGGCAGGCGGCTAGGCAGCAGACGCTGGGGAAAGATCTGCGTCAAAAAACGATTTATCTGTCCCCTAAAGGCGCGGTGTTTAATCAGTCCATGGCAAAAACGTTAGCTACTTATGATCATCTAGTGCTCTTGTGTGGACATTATGAGGGCGTGGATCAACGTGTGCTCGATGCCATTGAGGCGCAAGAGGTTTCAATTGGCGATTATGTCTTGACGGGTGGTGAGCTCGGTGCGGCCGTTTTGATGGATGCAATTATTCGCCTGCTGCCCGGTGTCTTGCCAGAATCAGCTGCTTATGAGATCGAATCTCATTATCAGGCCGGATTGGAATGTTGCCATTACACCAAACCAGCTGTTTGGGAAAACCGAGAGGTGCCATCTGTTTTGCAATCTGGACATCATGAGCGGATTAAGCGCTATCAGCAATTAGATGGATGGCTTGAGACGTGGCAAAAACGTCCGGATTTATTTGCGGATATCGAGCTGAATGAAGCGGATTATCTCGACTTAATTCAGATGGCACGTGCAAGATTTGAGGTGGATTGATGAAATTTCTCCATACATCGGATTTGCACTTTGGTGTTCAATTGGGACAGCGATCTTTAGCCGATTTACAAGCGCAAATGACGGATGCCATGATCCGTTTATGTCGACGCGAACAAGTGGATGCAGTCGTTGTGGCGGGTGATCTCTATGATCGAACCAACCCTAGTGATCAAGCAATCGATTTGTTTAATCGCTTTATGTCTCTACTTTGTTTGGAACTTCAGTGCCCTGTTTATGCCATCGCAGGTAATCATGATCATCCAGCACGATTAGGGGCTGGCCGAGCACTTTTGGCAAAAGCCGGTTTATACTTATCTACACAGATAAAGGATGCGTATACGGTGCATCATGAAAATGTTTGCTTCCATTTTTTCCCATATTTCCATCCCCATCAAGTGGTATATGATCATGCGCAGACATCCTCTCATCAGATGCATGAAGCCATGAAATCCGTAGCCCAGTCATCTTTGCAACGCATGAAAAATCAAGCGGATTATCATGTTGCGATTGCACATGGTTTTTTGCAATCTGCCACACTGTCTGGCAGTGAAACAATGGCACGTACGAGCGTGGGTGATGCAGAACGCATCGGTTCGGAAGCCTTTGAGGGTTACGATTATGTGGCGATGGGGCATTTGCATCAACCCCAGCAGCTTGGGAAACATATTTTTTATTCGGGTTCGCCTGCCAAATATCAATTTTCTGAATGGGACCGTCCTAAGGGGGCCCTCATTCACGACACCGAGACACGGCAGACAGTCTTTCATCCCCTGCCGATTTGCATGGATTTTTTTGAGTGGACAATTGCCTATGAATCATTGATTGGCCTCTCTCGTGAAGCCTTTTGTGATCAACTGTATGAGGCCTATCTTCATGCTTATCAGCATCTTGAGCCTAAGCAGGCGGATCAGCTTTGCTTGATGCAAAGCTCGGTCCAAATACAAAGACATCATTTAAATGCCGATCATCCGCCGCTACTCGTCCGCATTGCATTGACGGATGTGCAACCCAGCCTGGAGCGGCTTAACCAATTTAAAGGCATTTATTCGGGCGTTTTATCTTTGGCAGCCCCCCGTCAAAACTCGGCTGTCAAACGAAAGGATGCCTCTGTTATCAAAAACGTGATGGAGCAGCATTCGCCGCTCGATTGGCTAAATTTGTATTATCAGCGTCAATTGAATCGTTCGGTGGATGATGTGGCGATGAGGTGGTTTCAGGAAGCCACACTTCAGGTGCGTGAATGAGAATACAGCGTTTAAAATTACAGGCTTTTGGTCCATTCAAAGATGAGGTTGATATCGATTTTAAGCCGTTTTATGAATCTGGTCTTCTGTGGATTAGAGGGGAGACTGGTGCAGGTAAAACAGCGCTTTTGGATGGGATAACCTTTGCTTTATATGGAAAAAGTAGCACAGGATTAAAAGATGATCTGAAACAGGTGCGGTGTGATCATGTGAAAGATGATCGCCCGACGATTGTTCAGTTAGATGTGGCTTTAAATGCAGGTGTCTATCGATTTGAAGCTCAGGTTTTAATGAAGCGACGTCGTTCAGGGGAGATTGTTTTTGATCGAACCGTTCATCAAATCTATCGCCAAACATTTAATGATTCAGGTGAAGTATACGAAGCGCTCTTTGCGAAATTAAAACAGCGAGATCTACAGACGGAAACCCAGCGTTTAATTGGCCTAGGCGTGGAACAATTTTGTCAAGTGGTGCTCTTACCACAGGGAGCCTTTGCGCGTTTTTTAATGGCCTCTGGTCAAGATAAAGAAAAAATTCTGGCATCTATTTTAAAACTAGATCATTATGATCGATTACTGGAATGGATGAAAGCCTCACTGCTTAAACGAGAGAAAGATCAGGATCACGTTCAGGCGCGTATTTGGGCTGAATGTCAGCGGTTTCATGTCGAAAAACTCGAGGCCTTATGTGACTTATCCGAAGCACAAGCAAATGTTGTACATGAATTGCAGGATCGCTTAGCTCATCTGGAACAGGCAAAAAATGAGGCGTATCAGACGTATCAAACGGCTTTAGGCATTGCTCAACGGTTTCAAATTCTGGCGGATTTAGAATCTCAATGGCGGGATTATATGGACCAACGTCCGTCCATGGAAAAGCTGGCCACGCAACTGGCTGTCTGTGAGCGGTATCGTCAAGTTTTGCCCTTCCGCATTCAATATGATGAAAAACAGAAACAGGCTAAAGCACTGAGATCATCTTTAAACGAAATATCGCATGAAATAGCCGTACTAAAAGCCAAACAGTCCGATTTGGCTAAGCGCGTTGAATGGGCAAAAGCAGGTTCAGATTTTTTACTTCAGCTGCCGACTTATTGTGCTGTCCTTGAAAAATGGCAGGAAAATCGGGCTCGGTGGCAAAACTTGCAAAGGGAATATTTGTCTTTGTTAGAGGTGGAAAAGACTTGTGCCGAAAATCAGAATCAATTGCATCAATTAGAAGTAGAGATGCGCATGACGGACGAAGAGAAACTGGTTGCAATGCAAGAATTGCAGACCTTGTCTGAGAAATCGTCTGACTGCTTATCGATTGAAAAGATACGTGATATCGAAAGACTTTGGGATAAGATCCGACATGTTTTTGAAGCTTTGCTGCTTAAACAAGATCAACTGGCTGAGGCAAGACAGCGTTGTCAAGCGGCAAAAGATCAATTGCGATCGCGGGAAGAATCTTTGGTTTTGCATCAATGTCAATGGGTGGTCGATTTAGCAACAAGGCTTTCTCCTTGGTTGCATCAGTTTGAACACTGCCCTTTTTGTGGCCATGATCTGAGTCAGAAGCAAATGGAAGAACCCGTTGACGCATCAATGGATGATCTGTCCATTTCGCCAACTGAACGATCTTATATTGACGATCTTCAGAATTGTCGTACACAAGTGATTCAAGCCAAGGCAAACGTTGAACTATTGAGACGTGAATGGTCGGAGCAGGTAGATGTTTTCATCGAAGTACTCCGAATTTTTGAAATAGAAGCTGAAAGGATTCCGATTGGAACATCACCTGATCTGAATCAAATTGCGGAAGAATTAAGGACGCATCAAAAAATAAGTCTTGAACGGCTGACTTGGTTTGAAGAAACGTCGCAATGGTTAAAAACTGAAAGTGCCAAAACATCCGCTTATGGCGCAAAACAAACCGCACTTCAGAACCGGATTCAGCAGGCTCAGGAAAAACGCGAACAGTTGAGCGTGCCTTATCTATTGCTTCAACAAAAGCAGTCAAGTCTTCATGAACAATTGGGAAAATTACCGTTTATCGTCGCTGAACGCGAAGCAAGTGCACATTTGTTGGATGAACAACAGCTCAAGCAGACGCTTTTAGCCTGTCAAGACGAAACGGCTTTTTTAAAAGAATTTATTTTGGATGAACCACCAGATGCGTTGACAGAAGTCGCTGCTTCTGGGGAGCAGTTATGGGCAAAGATCCGATTAGATTTAGAACTAGAGGCTTTTGCAGACACCATAGGTCAGCTTCAAGCCTGGTTGGATCATCTAAAAAGTCCATTAGCGTTTTTTGTGGAGCGTGTTTTATCGACTGATCAAGCGCTGAGCGAACGCCATGCGACCTTTGTACAGCAACAAAAGATTTTCATCGAGCAAGAAGAAGATATTAAAACGGCGCTTGCTGAGACAGACGCAGCGTATCAAAATGCCCTGGCGGAACAAGGGCTTGATGAAGCAGAATTAACGAATATTCAAAGTTGGTTGTTGGACGAAAAGACGATGAATGAAACCTATCATCGTTGGCTTCAACAAGGCAGATATTTGGAAGCAGAAATCAAAAAATTAAATGACCAACTGGCGGATCAGGATCGCCCAGATCTCGAGCAATTGAGTTTATGTCATCAAGCAGCGGAAGAAAAGTTGATGTCGGTTAGGCTTCAATTGAATACGGCTCAATCTGAGCATGCGCAGATGAAAAATGCGATTGCACAAATTGAAAGGCTTGAAGCAGAACAACTTGAAAGGCATCAAGAGACTGTCCAATTGACAGATTTTTATAAAGAAATTTCTGGCGATACAGGCATTGGACTAAAACGCTTTATTCTGAGTTATGTGATGAAAGAAGTCATCGCCAAGGCAAATGAACTTTTAAGCGGTGTACATGATGGCCGCTATGCCTTAAAGATTAGTGATTATCGGATTGCACGTGAGCGCAAATTGGGTCTGAGCTTGCTCATTGAGGATGGTTTCACAAGGGCTTTTCGTGCTGTGCAAACTTTATCAGGTGGTGAGCAGTTTTTAGTATCACTCGCATTGTCCATTGCTTTTTCAGAAATGATTCAAATTCAGATGGGCGCAAATCCAATTCAGACGATGTTCATCGATGAAGGGTTTGGTACCTTGGATCGATCAAGTTTGGCAGAAGCGATGCGCTTGATTATCCGCGAAAGAAAACCAAATACATTAATTGCTTTAATTAGTCATGTGCAGGATTTACAAGCCTATATACCCAATATATTGCGCATTGATAAACAACAAAACGGCAGTAAGGTGCTGCCATTCGGTTGAGGTAGTAGCAGAAGACATGATCCATAGCGGAAAAGGTGTGAGCGGTGGCGGGAGCGCTAAACGCCCGGGCGAGGGAAAAGTATAGATAAAAAAGAGTTGACAGTAGAAGAAGCAAGAGAGTAAGATAGTCAAGCGCCTTGCGAGACGAGGCGCTGGACCTTGAAAATTGAACAGTGAATGCACAAACAAGCGGACTGAAGCAATTCAGTTGAGTAAGAAAATAAGTAAAGAGCAAAAGAGCTCTCAAAGTAAAGATTTGAGAGTTTGATCCTGGCTCAGGATGAACGCTGGCGGCGTGCCTAACACATGCAAGTCGAACGGAGCATTAGAAGAAGAGACTTCGGTCAAATCATTTAATGGCTTAGTGGCGGAAGGGTGAGTAACACGTGAGCAACCTGCCTTATACAGGGGAATAACAACGGGAAACCGTTGCTAATACCGCATAAAATATCCAAGAGGCATCTGTTGGATATCAAAGGAGCAATCCGGTATAAGATGGGCTCGCGTCCGATTAGATAGTAGGCGGGGTAACGGCCCACCTAGTCGACGATCGGTAGCCGGACTGAGAGGTTGAACGGCCACATTGGGACTGAGACACGGCCCAGACTCCTACGGGAGGCAGCAGTGGGGAATATTGGGCAATGGGCGAAAGCCTGACCCAGCAACGCCGCGTGAAGGAAGAAGGTCTTCGGATTGTAAACTTCTTTGGTCGAGGACGAAACAAATGACGGTACTCGAAGAACAAGCCACGGCTAACTACGTGCCAGCAGCCGCGGTAATACGTAGGTGGCGAGCGTTATCCGGATTTACTGGGTGTAAAGGGCGTGCAGGCGGGATGGCAAGTCAGATGTGAAATCTCCGG
>JAEZVR010000128.1 GCA_023420715.1 Bacillota bacterium
CTCACACAGAGCACCACCTGATAACGTGCATCTTGCAGCAATGCATCCAGACAAGTTGCCGAAAAATCACCTGTCCCCATAAATACAATGCGATACTGTTTTGAATTCATGACTGTCTTTCCTGCAAGGCTTTAGCTCGATCGGGGAATAAAATGCCATCTAGATGATCCGTTTCGTGACACATGCACACGGCGCGCAGTCCTGTGGCCTCCTCCTCGAAAAAGGTGCCATCGACATCTTGCGCACGGATTTTAACATAAGCTGGGCGGGCAACAAGGGCGTGTTCGTTCGGCACGCTCAAGCACCCCTCCTCAAAAAATTGCTCGCCTTTTTGTTCAAGCCATTCCGGATTGATATAAGCTCTAGGTGCATCACCATCACCCAAATCGATCACAAAAATGCGCTTTAACAGACCCACTTGTGGTGCGGCAAGACCAATGCCATTTCCCGAGGCGTACAACGTATCGAACATATCCGCAACAACCGCTTTTAATTTGTCATCGAAAACTTGTACTGGTTTTGCTTTTTTTCTTAAAACATCGTCACCGATGGTCACAATTTGTCTAACAGCCATAATGCTTCCTTTCGCATTTAGTTTAACACAAGGCATTGCGTTGCATGCAATCATACTATGCCGGATCTAATTGATAAATCAAGCTGACATGTGGTGGCCAATCCAAAGCCTTTAATTGGTCTTTGATCGCCCACAACAACGGGATAATCTCTGCATCTTTTTTGCCCTGTAAGGTCATTTGCCAACGATATTCATCCCTAATTTTGCGCACATATTCTGGAACAGGCTCATGACATAAAACATCAAATGGTTTAACGACTTCTTTTAACCATAGATAAAGAGTAGAGCAAGCTCGTTTAACCACCTGTTCATCCTTACCACGTATATAGAGATGCGCCATCACACCAAACGGCGGATAGCCCATCCAGTTGCGATACTTTATTTCGTGGGCATAAAAAGATTGATAATCGTGCTGAGCAGCAGCTTGTAACGTTTCGTCAGAACGCTGGTAAGTTTGAAGATAAACCTCGCCAGCTTTATGACCTCTTCCTGCTCTGCCAGCAGCTTGCGCAATCAATTGAAAGGTGCGTTCAGCCGCTTTATAGTCATTAAACATCAGGCTCTGATCTGCCATCAATATCCCCATAACCGTCACATTGGGAAAATCATGCCCCTTGACAATCATTTGTGTGCCGATGAGGATATCGGCCTCGTGGCGCTGAAAAGCCGAGAGAATTCGGTAATATTCCCCTTGTCGCTGAATCGAATCTGTGTCCAGGCGCAAAATCGTCGCCTGGGGAAATAGCTTGGCGCATTGTTCAGCAATTTGTTGTGTGCCTGGAATGTGCGTTTCAATTTCGGTACTCCCACAAACTTCACAAACGTGATGCGCTTGCTGTCGAAAACCACAATAATGGCAGATGAGTTCATCACGTCCCCCACTGCGGCGATGAACAGCCAGTTTAACAGCACAATGTGGACAAGTGGGCACTGCACCACAGTTTTTACACAAATGTTGTGCGGAATAACCTCGGCGATTTAAAAACAACATCACTTGTTCGTGAGCGATTAAAGCCTTTTCGATCGCCTGGCGCAGAGGCGGAGACACAAGACTTTCTTGCACCACATGCCCAAAGGATTTCATATCAATCACTTTTACGGCAGGCAAAACAGCATGACCTGGGCGCGTTTTCAGTTCCAATAAATGAATGGCTTGATTGTGGTCATTAGAAGACCCTTGCGTGCGATGATACGTTTCGACAGAAGGTGTGGCAGACCCTAAAACCAGCGTCGCTTCATTGGCTTTCGCTCTCAATCGGGCAATTGTCCGCGCATGATAACGCGGTGTCATATCGCTTTGATAACTCGGTTCATGTTCTTCGTCGATCACCAGTAAACCGATGTTGCGAAGTGGTGCAAATACGGCAAGTCTTGCGCCAACCACAATGGGATACAAACCTCTGCGAATATCATCCCAAAATCGGTAGCGTTCACGCTCGGATAATTTGGAGTGCAACATCAAGACCCGCTGGCCAAATCTTTTTTCTAACCGTGCATGCATCTGTGGCGTCAAGGCAATTTCGGGAACCAATATAAGAACCGTTCGACCCGCTTCCAGCGTTGTTTCTGCGGCGTGTAAATACACCTCTGTTTTACCGGATCCTGTGATCCCGTGAATCAAATAAGTGTCGTATTCATGTTTTAAAATAGCCTGTTTGAGGACATCAACCGCATGTTGCTGTTCTTGGCTCAAAACGATTGCCTCAATATGTCCTCGATCAAGGCGTGCATCTCGTTTGATGCTCAAACGATCAATTGGATTCGGCTGAAAATCCTTTACGCGCTTAAATCCACTTTGCGTTTTTTCCCAATTTGACAACGCCTCTGGATCTACCTTTTGCCGCAAAAGTATACCTTTTTTTTGCAATGAAACAACCGTACTCGCAGACAGCCCGCAAATAGCCAGGGTCTCAGCGATTGGCGATCGACCATTTTCGAG
>JAEZVR010000083.1 GCA_023420715.1 Bacillota bacterium
TGTCATGGAAATATTTGCCGCTCGCCAATGGCGGAATTGATTTTCAAAACCTGGCTTTTGTCTCGGCAGCAAACCGATTGGCAAATTGATTCTGCAGGCTGTAGTGATGAGGAATCAGGTCATTTAACTGATGCGCGGGTGATCCGGTTATTGCAGACAAAGGGATATGCGGTTCAGCCAAAGCGTGCCAGACAATTGGTATTATCGGATTATGATGCCTTTGACGATATTCTAGTCATGGACGATTCAAACGAAAGACGTGCCAAACATTTTTTTGGTGGTGATCCCGAACATAAAATTGTAAAGCTTTTGGCGGATTTTCCAGACAGCCCCTCTGTGGCAGATCCTTGGTATACAGGCGATTTTGAATCGTGTTATCGGGATATTTGTGCGGGTTTAGAAGCCTATCTTCAAAAACATACTTAATTGTATCGAGCGGTATCCTGATTTTATGACAAAAGATTGTTCTCATGGATTAGCCCGTCAGAAACAGCTGCTTCGCCTGGATTTTCGGAAAAAATTATCTGCTTTAAGTGCACAAATGCGCCAACGTTTATCGCAGGATTTATGCCAGCGCTTTTTAAAAGATTGGCAGCGCCAACCTTGGGGCGATTTAGCTGTATACATGCCCTTTGGTTTTGAGGTGAATTTGTATCCTTGCTGGCTTGAATTGTCCCGTTGCCATCAACTCTTTGTGCCAAAAGTGACTGGAAAACAGATCCAATTTGCCCCCTTGCCTTCAGTTTTGCTCACGGGTGATCTGTCCGATATACCTGATTGGTCTAAACGCATTTTGCCACCAGGCTGGCAATTGAGCGCCTATGGCATTTTGGAGCCCCCGTTATCAGCTTGTGTGCCGACGCCAGCAGTATCTGCCATCGTCGTACCCTGTCTAGGGGTCGATGAAAAGGGATATCGACTCGGTTATGGCGGCGGTTATTATGATCGCTTTTTAAGCCAGCATCCGCAATGGATGCGTTTGCTTTTGTGCTACGATCAGCAACTCGTCCCGGCATTACCGACTGAAACTCACGATCTTGCGGTAGATGCGATCTGGACGCCAACTAAATGCTATCGGTTTCATCCTTCGATTTGATACAATAAAAAAATGTCGTTAGAGTGAGGTAAAGGTATGAGTCATTCAATGACCTATGATGCTGTCATTACTGTTATTGGACGGGATCAAATTGGGATTATTGCTGCTGTGACAGATCTGCTGGCAAAAGCAAAAATTAATATTTTGGACATTTCGCAAACCATTCTTCAAGACATGTTCACCATGGTGATGCTCGTAGATATTCGTCAGATGAACGAGTCAATGGAGGTTGTGCAACAGGCATTGGCTCATTTAGGTGAAACCATGTCGCTGCAAATTCAATTTCAACATAAGGCGATCTTTCGTGAAATGCAGCGCATTTAAATTGGCTAAAAAGAGATGATGGATGATGTTAGAAAAATTTGAAATTCTTGAAACCATTGAAATGTTCCAATCCCACCACTTGGATGTTCGAACCATTACGATGGGCATTTCATTGATGGATTGTGCCAGTGATGATGTCAAAACCTGCTGTGATCGCATCTACGATAAAATTACCCAACAGGCGTCTCGGTTGGTGGCAGTGGGGGATGCAATCAGTGCGACCTATGGGATTCCGATTATCAATAAACGCGTATCGGTCACACCCATTTCGATGGTTGCCGCAGCTGCCAGAACAAGGGATTATTTGCCATTTGCCGAAGCCTTAGATCGTGCGGCCAAGGCGATTGGGGTCCACTTTATCGGTGGTTACCCCGCGTTGTGGCCGCAGGGCTATACCGAAAGTGATCAAAAACTAATTCAATCCTTGCCTGAAGTCTTGTCTCAAACAGATTGTGTTTGTGCATCAGTGCATGCGGCATCGACACGGGCAGGCATTAATATGGATTGTGTGCGGGAACTTGGTCCGATTATTAAAGCGACAGCAGAAGCAACTAAAGATATCGATGCATACGGTTGTGCAAAATTTGTTGTCTTTGCAAATGCACCAGAAGATAACCCATTTATGGCGGGTGCATTTACGGGACCGGGGGAAGCGGAAAGTGCGATCAATGTCGGGGTAAGCGGTCCAGGCGTTGTTTTACACGCGCTAGAAAAAGCGAAAGGTCTTCCACTAGATGAGGTGGCAGATATTATTAAAAAGACGGCTTTTAAGGTAACTCGGGTTGGACAATTTGTGGCGGCAGAAGCTGCCAAACGTCTGCAAGTTCCTTTTGGTACAATTGACCTTTCCCTGGCACCGACACCTGCTATTGGCGATTCGATTGCGCGTATCTTGGAAGCCATTGGCTTGGAACGCTGTGGCGCCTGGGGGACAACAGCCGCATTGGCCATGCTGAATGATGCGGTAAAAAAAGGTGGTACGATGGCATCCTCTCATGTGGGTGGTTTGTCCGGTGCTTTTATTCCAGTCAGTGAAGACAGAGGCATGATTGAAGCCGTCGATGTGGGCTGTCTAACTTTGGAGAAACTTGAAGCGATGACCTGTGTGTGTTCTGTCGGGATTGATATGGTTGCCGTTCCAGGAGATACACCGGCATCGACTTTATCTGCCATGATTGCAGATGAGCTTGCGATTGGCGTATTTAACAATAAAACGACGGCTGTGCGCATTATTCCCGTACCAGGAAAAACTGTTGGAGACCGGATTGTCTATGGTGGACTTTGGGGTGAGGCACCTATTATGGCGGTCAATGCTTTTGATTCGTCTGAAATGATTGCCCGCGGGGGGCGTATACCGGCACCCATTCACAGCATGCGAAACTAATGTAAATGGTTGACAATCAAGTGGATATTTTGTAATATTCACTTTGCATGCGGGATTAACTCAGTGGTAGAGTGTCACCTTGCCAAGGTGAAAGTCGCGAGTTCGAATCTCGTATCCCGCTCCATCAACGGAATACAAAGCGATATTCCATCAAAACCCCGATTAAATCGGGGTTTTGCTTTTTAGAGATGTTATAACATCAGAAGCGGTGATCAATTGATTCAAAAACCGCGTTTTGAGGTAGTCAATGATGCAGGAGACGCGCCCCCTTCTGGATGGATTTGAATTGCTGGCCTGATGGCATGAGTCGTTTGGCCTGTTCGTCAACGACACCATGATTCAACTCAATGAGGATATGCAAAAGGCGAGCTTTTTAGGGCTCGCCTTTGTTTTTATGGTGTGAGATTTAATTGATAGCGCTTGGCCAACTGTTGGGCCAATTGCCTACCGGCAGGGCTTAAGCGATAGTAGCGACATTGGGGTTCGTCAGGCTGTTGTTTCTTGGTGATAAAACGTTTTTTGATCACCTGAATGCGATTGGGTTGATAACCAACAGCACAAGCTGCTTCATAGATTTCAAGATATCCCAAGTGGCGCAAGGTATAGATTTGTCGATTCAGGCGTAGTTTGGACCAGGCCAGATGTTTGTGGATACTTGATAGACCTAATTCTTCGAGTGCTTGAGGACTGTCTTGATGTTGTAGCAGATGCAAAAGCAAGCTGTCCCTTCTGTAGCGCTGGATTTGTTGTTTGCGTCGCCACCGACGAGCAATAAGACCTTGCCGGCAAAATAAACTGACTAAGAGGAAGATGATCATCCCTGTAAAAGCGGCCATCCCAGATACGGACAGATTGAATTGAACGGCAAGCGCATAAGCTAAGGTGGCATTTCCTGCGGCAAAAACGAGTGAGAGCATCAACATGGGCCAAAGTCTTTTTGACAACAAATAGGCGGTTGCGGCAGGTACCACTAAAAAAGAAATGGCCAAAATGGAGCCAACGGCATCGAAGGCACTCACCAGCGCAAGTGAAATAAAGGCGACTAAAGCATAGCTAATTAGTCCGAGGTGAAAACCGGCAATTTTGGCAGCGGCAGGGTCAAAGCTGGAGAGTTTGAGTGGCCGATAAAATAAAATGAGCAGGATGATTTCAACCCCGAATAGGGCTAACATGCGCCAGGCGGCTTGAGGTAAATCAATGCCGAAGAGGTTTAATCGTTGCAGCGGTGTAAATAAGACTTCGCCCATGAGCACGACATCGGTATCTAAATGGACATTGCGCGCAAATCGAGAAATGAGGATAACCGCAATTGAAAAGAGAAAGGGATAGACCAAGCCAATGGCGGCATCTTCGGAGACGAGGCGTGTTTGACTCAGCTTTTGGATTAAAAAAGCGGTTAGCAAACCAACGAGGGTTGAAAAAATTAAAAAGAGGGGTGAGCCAAAATCTGGATAGATAAAAAAGGCTAAGACAATACCGAGGAGCACGCTGTGGCTAATGGCGTCTCCGAGCATGGCCAGTCGTCTTAAAAAGACAAAGTTGCCAATGAGGGCCAAGCTTAAAGCGGCTAGGATGAGAACGATGAGGGGTTCGAACATGTTAGACCTCCATTGTAGAACGTCGTTTGGCCATTGAGCGTCTCAGGATGCCACGTGGTGCAAAGAGGAGGGAGACAAAATAGAAGATCGAAAGAAAGGTGACGATGGCAGGACCTGTGGGTAACCCGGAGTACAGGGTACTGAGTGCACTGCCGCCGAGAGCGGACAGCGCACCAAAGAGCGCAGATAAGCCAAGGCACTTTCCCAGACGCTGTGAGTATAGGCGGGCACAACTAATGGGCGTAATAAAGAGACTACTCATTAAGATGGCGCCGACAGAACGCAAGCCGAGCGTGACCATGAGAACGGTTAAGCCTAAGATGAGCAAATTGAGGGGGCGACGCCGATAGCCCAAACAATGGGCATAGTTTGGATCAAATAAAAACACCCGTAAGGGTCGGTAAAAGATCCAAATGAAGATTAAACAAAAGATCGATACGAAGGCAATGCGACGCGCATCTTCCATCCCTAGAAATGCGGCCTGTCCAAAAATATAATCACGCAATCCAGCTTGAGAAGCGCCTTGGAACTGTGGATTGCCCTGAATGTAGCTTTTTAGGAGCAGTCCTAATCCAAAAAAGCCACTGAGAATAATGGCCAACAGATTATCACGTTGGATGTGACTGCGTTGGGCAAGACCCTGAATCAGTGCGCAGGCCAGGCAGCCGATGATACCAGCACCGAGGAGCAAGAGAGGCACCTCTCTGCTGGCGAATAACATAAAAGCCAAAACGACTCCCGGATAAGATGCATGCCCTAGTGCATCGGCAATGAGGCTTTGTTTTTGTAAAACAGACATGGCGCCTAGTATGGCAGAAGCGCTTGCCAACAGCATGGTAGCAATGGCGACAATTAAAAAGGCATAGCTTCCCAGGAGACTAAACATGGTGAGATCCTCCTAGGCCATAGGCAGCTTCCAGGTTTTCTGGGGTGAGCACTTCGTCCGGAGAACCAATAGCTAATACGCGGCGCTTGAGCAAGACGGCGTAGTCGAAATATCGGGGGATGGTGGATAAGTCATGGTGCACCACGATGATGCTTTTCCCCAATTGTTTGAAATTATGCAAACAATCCATAATGGTTTTTTCGCTGGCGACATCCACCCCGGCTAAGGGTTCATCCAGGACATAAATTTCTGCTTGTTGGCAGATGGCTCTTGCCAAAAAGGCACGTTGGCGCTGTCCGCCGGATAATTCTAGAATTTGACGATCTGCTAAATCCTCTAATCCCATTTGTGTTAAAGCATCATCAGCTTGCTGGCGATCTGGGGCAGACAGACGTTGCCAAAATCCTAATCGGGGATATCGTCCCATCTGAACGAGATCACGAACTGTTATTGGAAAATCCCAATTAACTTGGCTTTGCTGAGGGACATAGGCAATTTTTCGGCGCATGTCTTTAAAGCGCCCCCCGAGCCAGCGCACTTGACCGCTAATGGGTTTCAGCAAATCAAGGGCAGCTAGGAGGAGGGTAGATTTACCAGCACCGTTTGGTCCGATTAGCGCGCAGCAATGACCGCGCGGAATGCGCAAGTCGACATCCCATAAAACGGCTTCGTCTTGATACGCTAGACTAAGATCCTCGATTTCGAGCGCATAGGGGGCTTGAGTTAGATCCTTTTTGGGAAATACCATGGCTAGAATCCTTTCCATGTATTGTAAAAGCCCTAGTGCGTCTGCATCTACACACGCATTAGGGCTTGTCAGACTAAAGTCATTTTACAAGAAATTAAGCGCTTTGTAAGTGTTTGAGAATGAGGTCAACATTGTGACGATACATGTCGATATACGTATCGCCAGGTTGTCCAGAAGGTGCGAGAGAATCCGAAAAAAGCTGCTCACCTTCTCCAGAAACAACCGTTACCTGGCCCTTTAATTGTTGAACCAATTCTTTGAGCTTCTCCATTCGGGCCGGATCGGTACTACTTTCCGCAAAAATAGCAGGGACCTGATGCTGTACGATGAATTGAGCGGTATCTGCCAAATCTCGATTGGAGACTTCGGAATCTGTACTGACACCTTGGGGGGCTTTTACCTGAAATTGATAGGCTTTGGCAAAATAATTAAAAGCATCATGGGGCGTAATCAATATCCGTTTTTCCACAGGTAAAGCCTTAAATTTTTCTTGATTTTCTGCTTCGAGTGCATCGAGTTTGTCGAGATAAGTTGTCAAACGCTGTTGAATTCGGTTTTTGATGTCAGTTTCTGCTTTAAATAATGCCATCAGATCATTTGCAGCCGTTTGGGTGGCCTTTTTGTACAAGGGGATGCTGAACCAAAAATGCGGATCGGTAACGGTTTCGCCATCTTCTTCCATTCGCAGACTGTCACTGGGCGAAAAATCTGCAGTTACCGCTTTTGCGCCAGAACGCTCTAAGTGTTCGGTGATCTTGCCTTCAAAATGCAGACCATGATACAGGACGAGATCCGCCTTTTGAAGTTTTTGCAAATCTTGAGGTTTGGCACTATACAGGTGGGGATCGTCCCCCGCAGGAATGATGAGATCAAGGATAGCATCATCTTCTAGGAGCTGCTGCGCCATGTCATACAAAAATGACGTGGTAACGGTGATGTGTTTTTTGTCTTGAGAAATCGGGATGGTTTTTCCAGAATTGCCACAGGCGGTTAAAAATAAACAGAGGACAAGAATAAGTGCGCCTAAAAAAGGCAGCGCCTTGCGATGTGATTTGTAGTTAATCTGAAACATATATTCTCCTTTAGGTTTTGTGTTTTTTTGCAGTCTGTTGCCCGGTTGTTTTGTGTCATCCTCAAGTTAGCTTTTGCTAACCTGAGGATATTATAGCACGAATATATGAAAAAAATGTAAAGAAAAACAGCTTTGTTCTATTTTGGATGATGAATGGACTAGGTTGATTGCCGTTTTTGTGCTCGAGATCTTGCGTTGAAATTTCAACGCTTAGCGGTTAAACTCATAGTGACTTTTAGTCTGCCTTTTTGTTTATGTTACATCGCAACAATTTGTCGTTATGACATGCACGAGGTCCTTATGCGCCAGTTGAGATATGATCCCAAAACCTATCATTGGGGATATGCCCTGCCATATACGCTATTGCAAATCTTCTTTTTGCCAGGTTTTTTAGCTGCATGGTATTGCATTTTTGCTCATATTTCAGTTAAGGGATCCCCGTGGTCAGGTTATTTATACCTCTCCTTTTTGGGTCTTATCGTGGTGGGTTTATTTAAAGCTGGTAATCGCTTTTTAATGAAGCGCAGTTGGCTTAATTACGATTCGGAGATCGTGATCTACAATACCTTGTTTTCTCCAGTCGATATATACACGGCCTTCTTTTTTCGCCTTATTATGATTATGCGAGATATCGAAACACGGCAGATATATGATATTCATCAGATACACTCGGTTCGCGAAAATTGGCGTTTTTATTTGATTGAAGGTCGGATTACCAAGAATATACAAAAGGGCACTCAAATCCTTTCAGAAGAGCAGATCATTTCGCTGAAAATACCAAAGGCCTTTAAACAGTTGTCGGGAGTTTTGCAGACGGCTTGTCGAGATCAGGCGCAGACGGACGCGACAGAATAAGGCTTGTTTGATGACTGGTATCTGGTTAGTTTTAGATATGAATTGAGGTAGCGGTATGACGCCAAGTGTCACCTTAAAAAGTATTATTGATTCTTTTAAATTAGAAGAAATTACAACCTTTGGGAATACACAGGATATATCGATCACTGTGGCCGATGTCACGCGCCCAGGTCTTCAATTGACGGGCTATTTTGACCATTTTGGACCAGACCGAATTCAATTAATCGGCAATCAAGAGATGGCCTATTTAGCTCAGCTGCCAGACAAAGAGCGGTTGAATTGCTTAGATAACTTGTTTTCAAAAGGCATTCCATGCCTAATTGTGTCTCGTCACCATGATGTTTTTAAAGAACTGGTTCATTGTTCTGAACGCTACCAGGTTCCGCTCTTGAGAACAGATGAGAGCACGTCTTCTTTTATGAGTTCGCTCATCAAACAGCTCAATGTGGATTTGGCGCCGCAGACCACCATGCATGGTGTCTTGGTTGAAATTTATGGCGAAGGTATTTTGATGCTGGGCGAGAGTGGGGTTGGTAAATCAGAAACTGCCATGGAGTTGGTTAAGCGTGGGCACCGATTGATTGCAGATGATTTGGTCGAGGTGCGACGTGTATCTGATACGACATTGCTTGGGCGAGCACCAGAAATTATCCGATATCTGATTGAAATTCGCGGTCTTGGTATTTTGGATGTTAAAGAACTTTATGGTGTATCTTCTGTCAAGATGCAGGAAGGTATTAACTTTGTCATTAATCTTGAGCTTTGGGAAGAAAATAAAGTATACGAACGTTTGGGTTTGAATGAGGAATATACAGATATCTTGGGCATTAAAGTACCCTCTATTACCATTCCTGTTCGACCGGGACGGAATTTGGCCATTATCTTGGAAGTTGCAGCAATTAATTTTAGACAAAAACAAATGGGCTATAATGCGGCATCGGCATTAAAAGAAAGATTGTTCGGTAAATCGGATCATTGAGGGGGCAAAGATGACTTTTTATGCGGCGTGCCGCCAGGCTGGTCTGCCAATTGTTTGTCAACAAGATATGTCCTTATGGACAACCTACCAAGTGGGGGGACCAGCAGATTATGCCTGCGAACCGACCGATCGTCAGATGTTATTGCAAATACTCCGCATTGCCAAGCAGCATGAGATGCCGACTTATCTTATTGGAAAAGGATCCAATATCATTGTGGCAGATGCTGGCGTGCGCGGACTTGTCATCCGTCTGGGGGAGAAACTGGACAACTACCAGGTGATGGATGCGGTGGCGTGTCAACAATATGTCTCGCAATCTGGATGGCTTTTCGATGAAACGACAAGTTACGTCTGTGTGGGAGCAGGGGCTGATCTAGGGGCTGTCGTTCAACGTCAAGTGGCAGAGGGCTTGGGTGATGTCTGTTTTGCTTGTGGCATTCCGGGGAGCGTTGGCGGTGCTGTCTACATGAATGCTGGTGCCTATGATGGCACCATGGCGGATGTTGTGTTTGCAACAGCGTATCTTGATGAGCAACTGAACGTGAAGTGGCTTTCCAAAGCGCATCATGACTTCGGTTATCGTCACAGCTTTTTTCGCACTCAAAAAGCCTTGATCTTGCAGACGATTTTTGCTTTAAAACCGAATGA
Organism: Bacillota bacterium; assembly: GCA_023420715.1. Classification (GTDB taxonomy): domain Bacteria; phylum Bacillota; class Clostridia; order Saccharofermentanales; family Fastidiosipilaceae; genus JAEZVR01. Next base: position 9,591 of record JAEZVR010000083.1, read on the forward strand.
CAAGCGCGTGTTGAAAGCGAAAGTCGATGATTTTACCCAGAAAAGGCAGCGCTCTCAACCTTTGGATCTACCGAGTGCAGGGAGTGTGTTTAAACGTCCCCCAGGGCATTATACAGGTCCGTTAATTACAGAATGTGGATTAAAGGGATATCGTGTTGGCGGTGCGGCTGTTTCGCAAAAACATGCGGGTTTTATTGTGAATGTCGGTGGTGCCACAGCGGCAAATATCCTGACTTTAATTGAAACCATACAAACACAGGTATATGAACGATTCCAAGTGGATTTGACACTTGAACAACGGCTTTTAGGTGATTTTGATACAGACCTTGTCCAGCGCTTGGGCGCTGAGCCCATTCGTCCATGGTTTAGCTCTAAAAAGCATGGGGAGGTTTAAATGGATATTCTTATTTTAACGGGCATGTCGGGATCTGGAAAAAGCAAAGCTGCCGATTTTTTAGAAGATTTGGGATATTTTTGTATTGATAATATGCCACCCCAGCTTCTATGTAACATCATTCATTCCTTTATGGAAGGACAAGGCGGAGAAGGTTATGGTGTTGATCAATTGGCTTTTGTCATTGATGTTCGCAGCAATGCATTTTTAAAATCTGTGAAGAAGGAGCTGGAGTGTCTCGATCAGCAAGCCATTCCATATCGGGTTCTTTACCTCGATGCTTCAGATGAAACCATTATTCGGCGCTATAAACAATCTAGACGCCAACACCCTTTGGGCAGAAATACAAGTATTGCTGAAGGGCTTCAGATGGAACGCCAAAAGACGGCCTTTTTAAAAGAGATGGCGTCAGCGGTTATCGATACGACTGAGACGACGCTTTTTGAATTGCGTCAAATGATTCGACAGCAGGTTAAAAAAGATCCAGAACGGGATGATCGCATTACGATTATGATCGAATCTTTTGGGTTTAAGTACGGCATGCCACTGGAATGCGACGAAGTCATGGATGTTCGTTTTTTGATTAATCCATTCTATGATCCAAAACTCAGATCTTTGTGTGGTTTGGATAAGGAAGTCAGAGATGAAGTACTCGGCAGATCCGAAGCTATAGCATATTTGGAACAAAAAGAGACGTTGTTCAATTTCACCTTACCCTACTATATTCGCGAAGGGCGATCGCGTTTAACCATTGGGGTGGGTTGTACCGGTGGGCGTCATCGCTCGGTTGTGATTGCCGAGGCATTGGCCGAGCGCTTTCGGCAAAACGACGTCCGTGTTCTTGTGAGACATCGTGATATTAACAAAGATCCTCAAGCAGAGGCCAAGGAGAAATGGCATGCATTTGAATGATCTTTTTTTGACTTATCAGGACCGTTTGGTGCAATGTGCGGCACAGCCAGAAGATGGACCGAAAATTACGGTGATTGGGGGCGGAACAGGGTTATCTACCTTGTTGCGTGGGTTAAAGCTGTATTCGCATCATTTGACCGCTGTTGTCAGTGTTGCAGATAATGGTGGGTCGTCTGGAATTTTAAGAAAAGATTTGGGTATTTTGCCACCCGGAGATATACGAAATTGCATTTTGTCGCTGGCAGATGCTGAGCCACTCATGACTGATTTAATGAATTATCGGTTTACGGATGGCTCTCTTGAAGGGCAAAATTTCGGCAACCTTTTTTTGGCTGCACTTTCGGAAATCTGTGATCAGAATTTTTATGAGGCCATTCGCAATTTTAGTCGGGTATTGGCTGTGACGGGGCGTGTGCTTCCCGTTTCCTTAACAAATCTAAATATCACAGCGCTCTTAAGCTCAGGCGAAAAGGTGGTCGGAGAATCTGCCATTGGTCATCGTGAAGACGCGCACGCACGGATTGAATCCCTAGAAATGGTGCCGAAAAATGCCGTTGTCTTTTATGAGAGCGTCGATGCTATTCGTGATGCAGATTTGGTGGTAATCGGCCCAGGAAGTTTATATACGAGTATTATTCCAAATCTTTTGTTTCAAGAAGTGGTTGAAGCCATTGAACAGTCTAAAGCGAAAGTGGTTTATGTCTGTAATTTGATGACCCAACCTTCTGAAACCTATCAATATACGGCTGTCGATCATTTGGCAGCGATCTTGAAACATGCCGGTAAAAAAACTTGTCAGGGCTTTATCGACTATTGTGTGGTCAATAATGCCATGATTCCACAGCGATTCTTAGACCGTTATATGGATTCTGAGGCGCATATGGTATTGTGTAATCCGCAACAAATTGAAGATCTCGGTGCGACATTGATTCAAGCCCCTTTGTTTGGCATACAGGATCATACCGTTCGTCATGATCACATGGCTTTGTCTCAGCTCATTACCATGCTGGCCATCTTATCTATCGATGAACAAATTGATAAAGCCAATACGCGTGTCTATCGTCAACATTCGAGTCATAAGTGAGGGCTTATGGTATCATTTGCATTTCAAATTAAAACTGAAATTGCGCAGACGTTTGAAAATAGTCGAGAACTCTATATTCTATTGGGTGTCGCGCTTTTGACCAATGGACATTTTAAAGAAAGGCGCACGTATTTTACCACGAGTCATCCAGATGTATCCCGCCTCTTTGGTCAGTCGCTGCATGATGATCTTGGCATTCGCTCGGTATTAAAAACAGGGAAGGCATCTACTAGTCATATTATCTTACCGGCCAAAGACCGACTGACGATCCGCAAGTTTTTAAATGAAGAATTTGGCTGTCAGCAACAGTTTGGACAATTGGATCCAGCGTGGTTTAATCCGGATGGATGCGATGTGCTTGGTCTAGAAGGTGAGTTTGTACCGCCGATTCGGATTTTGCAAGCCTTTTTTTTAGCGGGTGGATCGATTCAGAATCCAGAAAAGTCATATTTTGTGGAGCTGTGGTCTCGGTCTGAACGCATAGCGGCACAATGTGCCCATTGCTTAGCGGAATATGGCATTCAGGTGACGCCGCAAAAAAAAGGCAATTACGATATTCTCTATTTAAAGGAAGGCAATACGGTTGCAGACTTTTTAGCTTTGTTAGGGGCGCATCGAGCGAGATTGGATTTTGAAACGGTTCGCGTCCAGCGAGAGCTTAATAACCATGTCAACCGGGTTGTTAATTGTGATACGGCAAATTCAAAACGTTTGGCTGAAGCCGCCGCCCGCCAACATCACCTTTTAATGCAGTTAAAGCAATCTGATGCTTGGTCAGAATTGCCTGATAGCTTGAAGAAGCTGGCGGATCTGAGACTAGACCATCCGGCTTTGTCTTTGCGCGAGTTAGGGGAGTTATGTGATCCCCCACTCAACAAATCTTCTGTCAATCATCGCTTAAAACAAATAGAAAAGGTCGCATTAAGACATGCGTGAGAACAAGCTTGAAGTGGTTTTAGTTGAACCGGAGATTCCTGCCAATACAGGTAATATTTCGCGCACCTGTGTGGTTTTGGGGATTCCTTTACATATTTGTGGTCAACCCGCTTTTTCCCTCGATGACAAAGCGGTTAAACGAGCGGGTTTGGATTATTGGCACCAACTCGATCTCTCCTTATGGGATTCTCTCGAAGCGTTGATGCAGAGTCGACGAGAAGCACAATTTTTTTATGCGACCACAAAAGCGACACAGCGTTATGACCAGGTCTCCTATTCTGGAACGGTTATGCTGGTTTTTGGTAAGGAAACCAAGGGGTTGCCGGAGCCGCTTTTGTTGGCCCATCCGGAACGATGTATCCGGATTCCAATGCGTCCCACGTTGCGATCTTTAAATCTTTCGAACGCCGTCGCCATCTGCGCATATGAGGTCATGCGGCAATGGGATTTTCCATTGTTGGAAAACACAAATACAGATTTATTTGGTGGGATATCCTTCTAAAATTTTGTTGATGCATACCTGAGAGGTTAATGCCGCTTTGGGTGTATGCGCTTGGTTTGAATATCCCAATCCCAACCCAGCAATAATGACATAACCTTCGGGTAAGTTAAGTTTTTTGACGATGGGCTGGTAGTCTTTCATGTCTCGTAAAAAACCGTAGAGATAAACATTATCTATCCCCATATCGGTGGCAGCCAGACACATGTGATCGATAGCGCAAGCTGCATCCTGGTAAGCAAAAGGATCGGGATAGCGATTCGAAGACACTAAAATAAGGCAAGGGCAATTATAGGTTGGCTCACGGTGTTCATTGCGACCAAAATCTCGAATTTCCTGCAAAAGTGTGGGCTCGGTAATGACCGTAAAATGCAAACTTTGATAATTATGTTGACCGACTGGGGCATTTCCACCAATGGCAATAATCTGATCAATAGCCGTCTCTAAAACAGGCTTGTCGCTGTATTGACGTGCCGAATAGCGGCGCTGAACAAGGTTTTGAAAAGACATGGAGACCTCCTTTTTGGGTAGAGTATATCACAGCCAGATGCATGGACCACCTCGGCTGTTGGTTGAAATCTCTTGTGTGCTGACGTATGATTTTAACGATTATAAGGTCTGTTAGACAAATAATGTTGAGGATAAAAAAAGGAGATCGACATGCTCGATATTCAATTGATTCGTCAAGCGCCTGATCAAGTTAGGGAAGCACTTGCCAAACGCGGTTATACCGTTGATTTTACAGAATTTTTAGCAAAAGATGATCAACGACGTAAACTCATTGCTGAAACGGAGACGCTAAAGGCAAAGCGCAATAAAGTCTCCGCTGAAGTGCCTAAACTCAAAAAGGCTGGCGAAGATGTGAGTGATATTTTGGCTCAGATGAAGGCGCTTGGAGAATCCGTTAAGGTCTTGGATGATCAGCTTCATGCACTGACCAAAGACATTCAGGAGTTTTTAGCGGCATTGCCGAATCTGCCCGCACCAGATGTGGTTGCCGGGGGTAAAGAGGCGAATCAAGTGGTACGTGTTTTTGGAGATAAGCCGACCTTTGACTTTGAACCAAAACATCATGTGGATTTGGCAGAGCAATTGGGCTTGATCGATTATGCGCGCGGTGCCAAATTAGGTGGTGCTGGTTTTTGGGTATATACGGGTTTAGGTGCTCGATTGGAATGGGCACTCTTGAATTATTTCATGCAATCACATTTGGCTGATGGCTATGAAATGGTCATGGTTCCGCATATTTTAAACTATGATTGCGGCTATACTGCCGGACAGTTCCCCAAATTTAAAGCGGATGTTTATTGGCTGGAAACAGCTGCAGAGACAGCAGGTGAACGCAATCAGTTTATTTTGCCGACTGCGGAAACTGCTTTGGTAAACCTACACCGCGACGAGATTATGGATGTGCAGGCATTTCCCAAAAAATACTTTGCCTATACGCCCTGTTATCGCAAAGAGGCTGGTAGCTATCGCTCGGAAGAACGCGGCATGATTCGTGGACACCAATTTAATAAGATTGAGATGTTCCAATATACTTTGCCAGAACAGTCTGAGGCAGCTTTTGCAGAACTCGTTCAAAAAGCGGCCAACTTGGTGGAAGGTCTGGAATTGCACTTCCAAGTCAGTGCCCTTGCTGCAGGAGATTGTAGTGCCTCCATGGGTCGCACACATGATATCGAAGTTTGGATTCCCAGTATGAACGATTATAAGGAAGTGAGTTCGGCTTCTAATGCCTATGATTATCAGGCAAGACGTGGCAATATTCGCTTTAGGCGGCCAGGCGAAAAACAAACCACTTATGTCCATACCTTAAACGCTTCTGGTTTGGCGACTTCTCGGATTTTGCCAGCTTTGTTAGAACAAGGTCAACAGGCAGATGGGAGCGTGCGGATTCCCAAAGTTTTACAGCCCTATTTGGATGGCCTGACAACAATACAGCCAATTGGTAGATGATCAACAGCCCGCAAGGGCTGTTTTGATGTGTTGTTCCTGTTTTGCATCGCGACGTGTGCATCCTTTCATGTGATAGAATTTTAATGAAGAGAGATCATGCGTAAAGGAGTGCGGTATGACACATGAAGTGAAATATTTTGCCAGTTATAGTCGCTACGGTGTATCCACCACATACAATAGTGTCGGCCGTACACTAGAGGTCTTTTTTGATCGAGACCAGCGCAATCTTTGGGTCAAGGCAGATCCAGAGCGTTTATCCATGCCAAAGCGTCAGGCAATTAATTTACGACAGGCTTGTACCATACTTTCTAAGTCTTCTTCTTATACGGTACATGAGCGGGATGGCTCCGCTTATGTGATTCAAGCCTGTGACGTGGTTCAACAATCCCTGGCAGATTCCCTGTTGACCTTAAAGAGTCGCTGTTTTGAAAAAACGCTTGTTTAAGGTCGGACAGTCGACAAAAGATGGATGTCTCTTGGCAACTGCCAAATCAAACGGTTGACTCGCAGTTAAAGGAGTAAGTTGACAAGTCCTGTCCAAGGTTGATGAGATTGCGTTTCGTCATGACGCCATATCGTCGTCCTGGGCAGAGCTTGTATTTTTTGTTTTATGTGCGTTTTTTAGGATTAAAAATCGCTATACTTGTTATGATGTGAAAGGAAGCGATTATGACGTTTAAAACGATTCATCAGGTTTATAACGGTTTCTTTTTGGAATCGATAACCGATTTAGCAGATATTTCAAGTCAAGCTCTGATTTTTAAGCATGTCAAAACAGGCGCCCGATTATTGGCTTTGTTAAATGATGATGACAATATGGCCTTTGGTATTGGTTTTCGTACGCCGCCTGAAAATTCAACTGGTGTGGCACATATTGTTGAGCATTGTGTTTTGTCTGGTTCGCGCAAGTATCGGACCAAAGAGCCATTTATGGATTTGGTTAAGGGATCCTTGCAGACCTTTTTAAATGCGATGACCTTCCCAGATAAAACCATTTACCCCTTCTCGACGCGCAATCAGAAGGATTATATCCAGTTGATGGATGTCTATTTAGATGCTGTCTTTTATCCAGCTATTTATGAAAACCCCAATATTTTTCGCCAAGAGGGGTGGCGTTATCAGTTAAATGATGATCAATCTCTTCAGCTTTCTGGTGTGGTTTATAACGAAATGAAGGGTGCATATTCAGAGCCTACAACAGTGGTTTTTGCTGAATTAATGGCAGGACTCTTTCCAGATCATCCATATGGCTATGAATCTGGCGGGGAGCCAAGCAGTATTCCTTCTCTGACAGAAGAACAGTTTTTAGATTTTCACAAGCGGTATTATCATCCCTCAAACAGCTATATCTTTTTATATGGCGCAGTGGATTTAGAAGAGCGATTAGCTTATCTAGATGAGGCTTATTTATCTCAATTTGAAGCACTGGATATTGCCTCTGCCATTCCGATTCAACCGCCATTTGAGGGTTTGACGCATCGAATCGCAGAATATCATCTCATCAAAGGGGCTAATCCAGAAGGAAAGACCTATTATGCACGGGCGAATGCAATGCCTGCCGATTTATCGATAAAAGAGCAACTTCGCTTGATGATTTTAAATGATGTCTTAATTGACAATACCAGTGGTGATATTCATGAAGCGCTTATGGAAGCGGGACTTGGTGAGGATGTTTTTGCTTTCGACGAATCCTTACGCCAGCCTTTTTATGGGCTCTGTGTGATCAACGCCAATTCTGGGCAGGCCGAGGTCTTTAATGCCATTTTCGAAAAAACACTTGATGAAGTTTTAGCGGCGGGCATTGATCGCAAGCAATTACAGGCGTCCTTAAACAAGTTATCGTTTAAGCGGCGTGAGTGTGAGGGATCGACGAATCGAGGCGTGCGTTATTTTATTCAGGCATTTGACACTTGGTTATATGATGGCTCTCCGCTTGAAGCGCTTTCCTTTGAGGCGGCCCTGGAATCGCTCGAGGCTGATTTGCAGACGGATGCGTATGAAGTAGCGGCTCGCAAATATTTTTTAGATAATCCGCATACGCTCTTACTCACTTGCCTGCCAAAAGTCGGCTTGAATGACGAAAAAGAGGCTGAATTGGCGAGACATTTATCCGAAGTTTCTGCCAGCTTGAGTCCAGAGGATCTTCAAGAGATGCGCGCTTGGCAGGATCAATTTTTGGCTTGGCAACAATCGCCAGATACACCAGAAGCAAAAGCAACCATTCCCAAATTGGCGTTGTCAGATATCAACCAAAATATTTTGCCTTTTGAGATCCATCAACTGTCCGAACGTCCTGTTCCGACGCTTGAAGTGTGCGATTATACGGGGGGGATTTATTATTTAAAACTCGCTTTTGATGCGAATCACCTCAATCTAGAGGATGTCTTTTTGCTCAACCTTTTGACGCAGTTATTGGGTGAGTTAAGCACAGCGACATTGGATTACAAAACCTTGCAAAGCGAACAATTTATTCAGATGGGAGGGATGTCATTTAATGTCAACGTTTTATCGGTAAAAAATCAGGCACTCCCTCGGTTGTCTTTTGAGGTTGCCATGAAATGCCGCGTCTCTCAATGGGCGTCTGCTTTGGCTTTATTGAACGATGTTTTGACGACGACCCGCTTTGATGAACTGGAACGGATCCAGATGTTATTGACCAAATACCGGGTGCATTTTGAGCAGGTTCTGTCTAGTT